>JAYUAH010000323.1:0-1923 GCA_043741415.1 Betaproteobacteria bacterium | reverse complement strand
ACCTGCGCCATGGCGTTGAATAGTTCCATTGCCAGATGCGGGTTGGAGCCGCGTCCGGCCGAGGCAAACAAAATCTCGCCGGGCCGCGCCTTGGCTATCGCAATCACTTCCTTCACCGATGTTGCCACCGAAGGGTGCACCACCATCAAACTGGGCAGCGACAGCGCCTGGGTAATCGCTGCGAAATCACGCAGCGTGTCATAGGGCATTTTTTTGTAAGCCACGGCATTGATACTGTGCGTGCTCGTGGTCATCAGCAAGGTGTAGCCGTCGGGTTTGGATTTGGCAACGATGTCGCTGGCGATGAGCGTGCCCGCACCGGGCCGGTTTTCCACCACCACCTGACGGCCCCAGCGCTCGGTGAGCCATTGCCCGATCAGGCGCGCGAGCGCGTCGGTGCCGCCGCCTGCCGCCACCGGCACCAGCATGCGTAGCGGACGGTTGGGGTACGGTTCCTGGGCAGACGCTGGCAGCGCCAGCATCAGCAAGAGGAACGTCGTCACCGAGCCGTACCAACCTGTTGTCATAGCGCTTCCTTTTGGACGGTTGCTGCATGAGGTGCGGAGTTGAAATGCTACACTTTCACGCGCCGTGGTGCAGCACGGCGGCAGCAACCCTAAAGGTAATACACGTAAGACAGGTACTACAACATGCATTTGAACTCACTTCTGAAACGCGCAGTAGTCCGGCGGACACATCTGCGTGCAACACCACCAGTGATCTTCAATCGGTTGCACAGCGAAATCAGTGCGCTGTTGAAAAACTCAGATCTCAAAAATCGTTACCGAATGGACGGACTCGAGATCATCGCATGCACACCCGACCAACTCACGGCGTCTATCAAAAGCGAAACGGTGAAGTGGGCGCGGTCATCAAGCGTGCGCGCATCAAGGTCGATCGGCCGCAAACACACAGGGGCACGTCAATGCATATATTTTATAAGTATTTGATTTTAAACAATATTTTGTTTATGGCATTTTTTGCGGTTACAGCACATGCCGCTGCACAAAACGTGCTGTCGGTGGATCGCTTCGTGCCGCACGTGTCGACGGTGCCGATTAACAAAGGCCACACCGTCGGCTTGCATGTGCGTGAACGCGTGCTCGACAGCGTCGCGCAAAAAGCAAGCAACGGCGCGCCCGCACCGGTGGTGCTATTTCTGCACGGCGGATTTTCGCCGGCGCCGGTAGCCTATGATTTGAATTACAAGGATTACAGTTGGATGGAATATCTCGCGCGCGCGGGCTTCGATGTGTTTGCGCTGGCGCACACCGCGTACGGCTTTTCGCCCAAGCCCGGCATGGATGATCCGTGTAACGTCGTCGCCGAGCAGCAAAAAATTTTGATTCCACACGTGTTGAAAGCGCCATGCGCGCCGCGCTATCCGCACAAAATGGTGTCGAGCCAAAGCGAGTGGGACGAAATCGAAGCCACGGTGAAATACATCCTGCAATTGCGCGGCGTGAAAAAACTGCATATGGTCGGCTGGTCCACCGGCACACCGCGCATCGGCGGCTTTGCGGCCAAGTTTCCGGAGCTGGTAGATCGCATCGTCTTCTTGGCGCCCGCGCCATTTTTTGAAAACGATGAACCACCCGCCACCATGCCCGAAGCCGGCGCGCCGATCCTGCTGCAAACGCGCGAGCGCCTCGAAAAAGAGCGCTGGCTCGCCGACGTCAAATGCGCAGGACAAATCGACGATGACAGCGTGCGCGACGAAATGTGGCGCCAACTGATGCAGCAGGAAGGCATCGGCGCCACCTGGGTGCCCGGCGGCCTGATGCGCGCGCCCAACCGCATGAACTACGGCTGGCGCAGCAACGTGCCAAAAATCAAATCACCCGTGCTGATCCTGCTCGGCGAATTCGACAACTTCGAAAAACGCCAGGACGCGTGGAAAGCACTCACCGTCGACAACAAAGT
>JAYUAH010000322.1:0-1923 GCA_043741415.1 Betaproteobacteria bacterium | reverse complement strand
GCAAATCATCAAGCTTGACCTGAATCTGCTTAAGCCGTTCATTGGCAATTCGCCGAATGGAGCGTCGGTCAATGCCATCCTCAAGCCGCAGCAACGCGGAAATCTCTTCCAGCGAAAAGCCCAGCTCTTGCGCTCGCTTCACGAATCGTATGCGCTCACCCAACTGCACTGGATAGCGCCGATACGAGCCCTCGGCCTCCGGCACCGGAAGCAATCCGCGCTGCTGGTAGTAGCGGATCGTCTCGACGCCGACACCTGCCGAGCGCGCAAGGTGACCAATGGTGAGTGTCTGCGCGGCGGGTATGGACATATGGGCACCTCTAATAATTCGTTTGTGGGCTCCATTGTGTCGTTGCTGGGTGCTCGCAATCCTCATGCACCAGGGCGGTAATGAAGGTTGCTGTGCGCCCAGCGCCTAACACTGCATCCCCAAAAAGCGAACGATCCGAGGCGCCCGTACTTTTCAGAAAACACTTGACTCTGGGGTTGACAACAGAGTCTATCCTGTTTGCTTCATGATCCCAGCCGTTTAAAAGGCGTCCCCATGGAACTCAAATTTCAACGTGCACCGCGTCGAGAAACCTTTGGTCAGATCAAGCCGTGTTGCTGCTCGCACGGCACTGAAGACAAGCCGGTTGCGGGGGGCGGCGAGTCTGCTGCGCTTCCGGTGCTCAAGGATCCCGTGTGCGGGATGACCGTGACGGCCGCGTCAAAGCACAGTCATGACCACGAAGGACACCTGTTCTACTTTTGCAGCGCAGGCTGCAAGACAAAGTTCATTGCCGATCCGAGGCGCTACCTAGCCGCGCCTACCGTCGCCGCGCCTGCGATCGCCGCAGCTGCGACCATTGAGGCAGCACCCGTAGGCACTCTGTACACCTGTCCGATGCACCCGGAGGTGCAACAGGATCATCCCGGCGCCTGCCCGAAGTGCGGCATGGCGCTGGAGCCGGAGCTGCCGAGTCTCGACGAGGATGAGAGCCCGGAGTTGACGGATTTCCGACGGCGCTTTTGGTGGACACTGCCGTGGACGATTGTCGTGACAACGCTCGCGATGCTGGGGCATCGCTTGCAATGGTTCGGCATGGCGACACAAAGCTGGATTGAGCTGGTGCTGAGCTTGCCCGTTGTGTTGTGGGCCGGTGCGCCGTTCTTCGTTCGCGGGTGGCATTCGATTATCAACCGCAGCCCCAATATGTGGACGCTGATCGGGCTCGGCACCGGCGCTGCGTTTGCCTATAGTGTGGTCGCGACGGTGGCCCCCCAGGTGTTTCCGGCGACGTTCACGTCGATGGGGCGTGTTGCGGTGTATTTTGAAGCGGCGGCTGTGATCATCTCACTGACCCTGCTCGGCCAAATGCTGGAGCTGAAAGCACGCTCGCAAACGTCTGCGGCGATCAAGTCACTGCTTGGCCTATCGCCAAAAACGGCGCGGCGTATCAACGCGGATGGCGCTGAAGAGGACATTCCGCTGACGCATGTTCACGTTGGCGACAGTCTGCGCGTTCGTCTCGGCGAAAAAGTGCCGGTTGACGGCGAAGTGATTGAAGGCGTGAGCGCGGTCGATGAATCGATGTTGACCGGGGAGCCGATTCCGGTGACCAAACGCACGGGCGACAAACTGATTGGGGCCTCACTCAACACCACCGGCGCGCTGGTGATGCGCTCCGAGAAAGTGGGCTCGCAAACGCTGCTTTCGCAGATCGTACAAATGGTTGCACAGGCGCAACGCTCGAAAGCGCCGATGCAGCGCATGGCGGATACGGTTTCAGCATACTTCGTAGTGACGGTGGTCAGCATTGCCGTGCTGACATTTCTGGCATGGGGCGTGTGGGGGCCGGAGCCGAGCTGGGTGTATGGGCTGGTCAACGCAGTGGCCGTCTTGATCATCGCGTGTCCCTGTGCGCTCGGGTTGGCCACCCC
>JAYUAH010000321.1:0-1927 GCA_043741415.1 Betaproteobacteria bacterium | reverse complement strand
CAACTGGAAACAATGGAAGGCGCGGATTATAGCGCTGACCGCCCGCAATCGCCACTACTCTGCACGAGAAACCCCCACGTATAATCCGCGCAATGCGTCTGGAAGATTTTGATTTTGAACTGCCTGCGGAACTGATTGCACAATCGCCGGCTATGGAGCGCGCGGCAAGCCGCCTTTTGCATCTGCAGGGCAGCAGCGGCGCGCTTCGCGACCTGCAGTTCCGCCAGCTCCTTGAACACGTTGCCGCCGGCGACGTGATGGTGTTCAACGATACGCGCGTGATCAAGGCGCGCCTTACCGGCGTTAAAGACAGCGGCGGCAAAATCGAGGTGTTGGTGGAGCGCGTGCTCGCGAGTGATCGGGTGCTGGCGCAGGTGCGCTCGAGCCATTCACCGCGTGCGGGCAGCCGCTTGCTGCTCGCTGATGGTGTCGTCGCGATGGTGCTGAGCCGGCAGGGCGAGTTTTTCGAATTGCGATTCGAGGCTTGCGCGGATATACATGCGTTGTTGGAAGCGCATGGCAGCGTGCCGTTGCCGCCGTACATTACGCATGCCGCCGAAGCGGTGGACGAGATGCGCTATCAAACGGTTTACGCGCGGGTGCCCGGTGCGGTGGCCGCGCCCACGGCGGGCCTGCATTTTGATGCCGAAATGCTCGAGGCGCTGCGGCAACGAGGGGTGATCATCGCGCAGGTGACGCTGCATGTGGGTGCGGGCACGTTTCAGCCGGTACGTGTTTCCGATTTGAGTGAGCATCAAATGCACAGCGAATGGTATGAAGTGCCGCAAGCGACGGTCGATGCGATCACCGCCGCGCGCACGCGCGGTTCACGTGTAATGGCGGTGGGCACCACCAGTTTGCGCGCGCTGGAATCGGCGGCCGCCGAGGGTGTACTGAAAGCCGGCACCGGCGATACACGCCTGTTTATTACGCCTGGCTATGCGTTCAAGGTCGTGGACCGGCTGCTCACCAACTTTCATTTGCCCAAGTCGACGCTGCTGATGCTGGTGTCGGCCTTCGCCGGCGTGGATAATGTGCGCCGCGCGTATCAGCACGCGATCGCGCAGCGCTACCGTTTTTTCAGCTACGGCGATGCGATGCTGATTGAGAGATTGTAACTTTGACCAAACAACAACCCACCACCCGCGACGCCTACCGGCATTTCATTACCATCACCACGCGCTGGATGGACAACGACGTTTATCGCCATGTGAACAATGTTGTTTACTATTCGTTTTTCGATACCGCAGTCAACGAGTACCTGCTGCGCGCCGGTGTGCTCGACCTCGACGGCTCGCCTGCGGTGTGCCTGGTGGTCGATACCGGCTGCCAGTTTTTCAGCGCCATTGCGTTTCCCGATGTCGTGCATTGCGGCCTGCGCGTGGCGCACTTAGGCAACAGCAGCGTGCGTTTCGAGATTGGCATTTTTCGCAACGATGAACTTCTGGCGGCGGCGCAAGGGCATTTTGTGCACGTGGCGTGCGAGCGGCAGACGCATCGGCCGGTGGCCCTGCCCGATGACATACGGCGCGCGCTCATAGCGCTACAGTAAGCGCTACAGTAAAAGGATTTCATGGAATTCAAAGTCACGCACAACGATGGGCTGGCGCGGCGCGGCCTACTGCGCACCGTGCATGGCGACATCGACACGCCGGCCTTCATGCCGGTGGGCACCTACGGCACGGTCAAGGCCATGAACCCGGTGGAGTTGCGCGAGCTGGGCGCGCAGATCGTGCTGGGCAATACCTTTCACCTGTGGCTGCGGCCAGGGTTGGAGGTGATCGGTGCGCACGGCGGGCTGCATCGCTTCATGGGCTGGGATGGGCCGATACTCACGGATTCGGGCGGCTTTCAAGTGTTCAGCCTCGGCGCATTACGAAAAATCAGTGAACAAGGGGTGAAGTTCCAGTCGCCGGTGAACGGCGAT
>JAYUAH010000320.1:0-1929 GCA_043741415.1 Betaproteobacteria bacterium | reverse complement strand
GTCCGGTCAAGCGCTATCAGTTCATCCATGAAATGACGCACGTGTGGCAAAACCAGAATGTCGGACCGGTCTATCTGGGCCATGCCATCTTTTCGCAGATCGCGATGGGGGATGCGGCCTACAACTACGGCTACGACAACGGCGGTCCCAACGTGACACTGCTCAACTCGGACTATGCCGGTAACAGCGAGACCATCAACGAGGCTTTCGTCACCGGCGAAGGCGGGCAGGATGATCTCAACGCAAAAGCGGCCGGCGATTTCATGAGCTTTAATCCCGAGCAGCAAGGCCAGATCATGATGCACTATTTCACGCGCCGCGTGCTGCTGGGGCGTCCGGCGGCTGATTTCGCGCCGTGGCAAAAGTTCGTGAGCTATGTACAGTCGCATCCACAAGTGGCGTAATCGGCATGCGCACGCAGCGTCTGTTGCTGGTTATACCGCGGGCGCCGCTGGCCGATTTGCACGAGTTGTTGCGGGCGTGGCGCGAGCGCGGTGTCACCGTGGTGGTGCGGGATTATGACGGCGAGTTGCCTGCGGTTGAACGGCTGTGCGAGATAGCTGAGGAGTTTGACGCGCTGCTGTTGGCGGGCGACGCACGGCGCGCACCGGCGACAGTGTTGCCGGGGCCGTTTCTCACTGACCGCAGCGGCCGCCGTATTCCCGCTGCCTGGTTGCCGCTGCGCAATGCCGAAGCCAACCGGCGGTTCGCGGCGACCGCAGCACGCGTGCAACGGCGCGCGCGCCAGCAGATGGCGGTGGCCTTGCTCGGTCAGTGGCATCCGCAATACTTGCGCGTCACCGACCGCATCGCCACACTGCTGGCGTCGTGCGCGAGCACCCTGCGTTGGACCAGCGACGTGATTGGCCGCGACGATCTATTGCGGGCATTGGGTACCGGACTCGGCCTTGGTTTTTACGTTGGCCACGGCCGGCCCTCGGGCTGGGTCGGCTATCAAGGCGTGCGCGGGCACCATTTCGGCGCCGCACGGTACGCCGAGCCGATTGGCGCGATGCTGTCGTTGTGCTGTCGCACGGCGAGCCGGCGCCGTATTGGTTTGTCATATGCAGAGGTGCTGCCGCTGCAAGGGGTAGCTGCGTCGAGTTTCGGTGCCACCTCGGATACGCTGCACACCGACAACACGCGCTGGGCAATCGGCCTGTGCGATGCGCTCGTTGCCGGCGCCAAAACAGTAGGCGAACTGGTGGTGCGCGGCGCGCCGCAGTCGGCGAGCGCCTGCGCGCCGTACCGCTTGATAGGCGACCCGCTGGCGCCGCTAGCCAGCGCGCGCACCGCGTTGTCCGACGCGCGCGCCGTGACCACTTACCCGTGAGCGAATGTCGGAGCCTGTGATATGAGCACGACCACCGTAGCTGACGAGGCACTCGATTTCGTAACAGCGCAACTGCGCGCGATACGTCCCAGCTTGCCGGCGGCGCTGCCCTTGGATGCGCGCTACACCACTGATCTGAATCTCGATTCGCTCGACCTGGTTGAACTGGTCGCGCGCATCGAGCAGCGTTATGGGCTGAAAGTGCCCGATGCCGATTTGCAACAATTCCTGTCGCTCGACGCAACCTTGCACTACATCCTCACGCGCATCGAGCCATGAACGGCAACGCCCGCGTCGTTATCACCGGGGTGGGCGTGATAACGCCGCTGGGCGATACGCCGGAGTCGCTGTGGCATGCGCTGCATGCCGGCGAGACGGCGCTGCGCGAGTGGCCGGAGCTTACCGCCGCAGGCTACCGTTGTGCACAGGCCTGCCGTATTGAAAAGTTTGCGTGCGATCCACTGCGGCGCGGTCGTGCGCTCGCCGTGGCCGCCGCCGAGCAGGCGGTGAGTCGAGCGGGTTTAACGCTGCCGCAGGATAGCGGCGTTTTCATCGGCAGCACCATCGGTGAAAGCATGGCATTTGAACGCGCTGCC
>JAYUAH010000319.1:0-10974 GCA_043741415.1 Betaproteobacteria bacterium | reverse complement strand
GCGGGTTCCTGGCTTATACGGTGGCCGCGTGGCTCGCGGGCAACGCGCCGTTCGCGCTGCTCAATCTCGCCATAGCTGCGGCCTCGGCGGGATTTCTTGTGCACAATCTTCATCCGGCGCGAATTTTTCTCGGCGATGCCGGCTCCATCACCTTGGGGTTCCTGGCGGCATTTTTGGGCTTGGTCGGATCGTTACAGGATATTTGGGACTGGTGGTTTCCGCCCCTGGTGTTTTCACCGTTCATTATCGACGCCAGTGTAACGCTGCTACGGCGCGCTTGCGCTCGCGCTCCCGTGTGGCAGGCGCACCGTGATCACTACTACCAACGGCTGGTGCAACTGGGCTGGGGGCATCGCCGCACTGCATTCGCCGAGTTTGCGCTGATGAGTATTTGTGCTGTGGCCGCTTTGTGCGCATTGCAGTGGACGCCGGCCGCTCAACTGGCGTTACTCGCAACCACGGCCCTGGCCTATGCCGCGTTGATTGTTTCGATAGAGGTCGCGTGGCGCAAAGCGCATAAATTGCGTAAGGCACTGGAGACACAGGAGGCAGGCGATCGTGGTCCGTAACTGGCGCACTTTACTCTCGTTTGCGCATGACGTAGCCGCGGTCGCGGTGGCCTGGTTAGCAGCGTTTTGGCTGCGTTTTAATTTCTATGTGCCGCGGGATTACGAAACGCTGGCGCTGCAGACATTGCCCTGGGTGGTCGCGATTCATGTGCCGATTTTTATCGGCTTTAGCCTGTATCGCGGCATCTGGCGCTTCGCCAGTCTGCACGATTTGCGACGCATCGTATTTGCCGTATTCGTTGCCGCACTTGCCGTGCCCGCGGCCATGCTCATGCTCGAGACGCGGCCGCCGCGATCCGTGTTCATCGTCGCACCCGTGTTTCTGATCATGGCCATGGGCGGCAGCCGCTTCGTCTACCGCGTGTGGAAAGAACGCAACGCGAGGGCACTGCCGGGTGTCGAACGCGCGCCGGTGCTGGTGCTGGGCGGGCAGAATTCAGCGGTGAGTCTGATCAAGGAGCTCGCGCGCAGCCCGCAATGGCGTGTCGTTGGCGCCTTGGCCGAAGACAGCACCACGCACGGGCGCGAGCTTCACGGCATCAAGGTGCTCGGCGCCTTCGCGGACATTGCGGCACAGGCAAGCGCCTCCGGCGCCAAGCACGCGATTGTGGCCATGCCGGAATCGCCGCATACCGTGCGCCGGCAAGCCATTGAACTGGCGCGCGCCGCAGGGTTGCAGGTGCTGACGGTGCCGTCGTTCGATGATTTGATGAGCGGCAAGGTGACGGTGTCGCAAATTCGCAATATCGAGCTCGACGATCTGCTGGGACGCGACCCGGTGGTGCTCGACACGGCGGGTCTGCGGCACTGGATCAGCGGCAAAGCCGTGTTGGTCAGCGGTGCGGGTGGCTCCATCGGCTCAGAGTTGTGCCGGCAGATTGCCCGCTACGCGCCGCGCGAGTTGATTCTGTTTGAACTGAACGAATTTGCGCTCTATGGCATCGAGCAGGAATTTGCGAACCGTTTTCCCGATGTCAAAATCGTGTGTGCGATTGGCGATGTAAAAAACCAAACGCGCGTGCGCGAGATCCTCGAAACCTATCGCCCGGCCATGGTGTTTCACGCCGCAGCCTATAAACATGTTCCGTTGATGGAAACCGAAAACGCCTGGCAGGCGGTGCTCAATAACGTGCGCGGTACACAGGTTTTAGCGCAAGCCGCCATCGCAAGCGGCGTGGAAAAATTCGTGCTCATTTCCACCGACAAGGCGGTGAATCCCACCAATGTCATGGGCGCGAGCAAACGTCTGGCGGAGATGGTGTGCCAATCCCTGCAACAGAAGGGTGGCACGCGCTTTGTGATGGTGCGCTTCGGTAATGTGCTGGGTTCTACCGGCAGTGTGATTCCAAAATTTCGCGAGCAAATCGCCAGCGGCGGCCCCATCACGGTGACGCACCCCGACATCACACGCTTTTTCATGTCGATACCGGAGGCCGTTCAGTTGGTGCTGCAAGCCGGCCTCATGGGGCAGGGCGGCGAAATATTTGTGCTGGATATGGGTGAGCCGGTGCGTATTACCGATCTCGCACGCGATCTGATCCGGCTGTCGGGATTCACTGAAAACGAAATTCGCATTGTCTACACCGGATTGCGGCCTGGCGAAAAACTGTTTGAAGAAACGCTGGCCGACGGTGAAAACACGCTGCCGACACCGCACCCCAAGCTGCATGTGGCCCAAGCGCGGCACGAAAGCGCCGACTGGCTCGCCGACCTTAGCCGCTGGATGGATGCCAACACGTGTACCGATTACGCCGCGGTAAAGGCCGACCTCGCGCGGCGCGTGCCGGAGTACACGCCGCACCACGCCCATGGGGTTTGAGCGTATCGCGAGTCCCGCGGGACGCGTGTTTCGCGGCAGCGCGATTGCACTGGGCGCCGCCATTCCGGTGTCCACCGCGCTCGACAATGTATTGATCGTCGTCGCGTGGGTGGCGTGGGCGCTCTCCGGACAGTGGCGCGACTATAGTAAATTATTATTTAAAATCAAATACTTACAATATTCTCTCTTATTGTTTGCGCTGTTGGGACTGGGCACGCTGTATGGCGATGCGAGTCTGCGCGAGGCGTTTTCCACACTCGGCAAATACGCGGATTTGTTGTGCATACCGATTTTCGCAATGGCGTTTCGCGAACGCGACACCCGCATGCACGCGTTGCACGTATTTGCAATGACGATTGCGGTAGTGGTCGTACTGTCGTTCCTGATGCGCTTCGGTGTGCTGCCGCAATCACCGTTACTCACCGGCAACGCAACATCGCCTACCGTATTCAAACTCAAAATCACGCACAGTATTTTGGTGGCGTTCGGCGCTTTTCTGTTTGCCTGGCTGGGCAGCACCAGCGAAAAACGGCGCCTGCGAATCGTGTGGTTTGCACTCTCGCTGCTCGCTGCGCTGAATGTATTGCTGTTGGTGCAGGGCGCCACCGGCTACCTCACGCTCGGTGCGTTGATCCTGTTGCTGGGTGGGGAGCGCATCGGGCGGCGCGGTACCATCGTTGCGTTATTCACACTGGCGGCCGCTGCCGCCGTGTTGCTTGCTACACCCAACGCATTCCGCGATCGTGTACTCGCCACCGTACAGGAAGTGCAGCAATGGCGCGCCGACGATGTTTCCACGACATCTTCCGGACTGCGTCTGGAGTTCTACACCAACACGCTGAGCATTATTGCCGCGCATCCGCTGACCGGCGTGGGCACCGGTGGATTTTCCAAAGCGTATGCGCAGCAGGTGCAAGGCAGCGGCAAGAGCGAGACGCACAATCCGCACAACGAATTTCTGCACATCGCCGTGCAAATCGGCATTATCGGATTGCTGGTACTGATCGCCTTGTTCTGGCGGCAATGGCGTGACGCGAAATATCTGGATACGCCGATGGAACAAGCGCTGGCACGGGGTCTGGTGTTAACCATGCTACTAGGCTGCATGGTCAATTCGCTGCTGCTTGACCACGCCGAAGGACTGTTCTACGCATGGCTCTCGGGATTGCTCTATGGCGGCTTAAAATACGGCTTGTCCGACCCATCGACCCTCCTAAAATGACGCTTTCCGTTTCGATTACTACATTCAACGGCGAACCCTTGGTGCGCCGCTGTGTTGAATCGGTCACGTGGGCCGATGAGATCATCGTCGTCGACTCCGGCAGTACGGATAACACGCGCGAGATTTGCCGCGAACTCGGCGCGCAGGTGACACAAACACCCGATTTCCCCGGCTACGGCCCGCAAAAAAACCGTGCGCTGGATCGCACCAGCGGCGATTGGGTGCTGGCGCTGGATCACGACGAGTGGGTGTCGCCCGAGCTGCGCGCGGAAATCGAAGCGACAATGAAAACCCCCAACGATGCGGTGGCCTACACCATGCCGCGGCTGTCGAATTTTTGCGGACGCAACATGCGGCACTGCGGCTGGTGGCCCGATCCGGTGACGCGGCTGTTTCGCAAAGGCGCGGCACGTTTTTCCGAAGACCATTTGCACGATCGCATCCTCGTCAACGGCAAAATCGGCGAGCTGAAGCATCCACTGCATCATGAGCCCATGCCCACGCTGGAGCATGTGATCAACAAGGTTAACGGCTATTCGTCGGCGGGCGCAAAATTCAATTTCGAACGCGGCAAACGTGCGTCGCTCGGCAAAGCCATTTTCCACGGTGGGTGGGCGTTCATGCGCACCTATGTGTTTCAGGCCGGCTTTCTCGATGGCCGCGAGGGTTTCATGCTATCGGTATCCAACGCCGAGGGCACCTACTATCGCTATCTCAAGCTGATGCTGCTCGCCGGCACATCGCGGCCCCGGTGAAGACCGCGGTCATCGTGACCACCTACAACCGGCCCGACGCACTCGCAGCGGTGCTCGCCGGATACCGTGATCAGACGGATCCCGATTTCGAATTGCTGGTCGCCGACGACGGCTCGACCGATGAAACGCGCCGGTTGATTGAAAGCCACACCACGCGTGTGCCATTCAAGTTACGTCACGTGTGGCAGGAAGACCGCGGCTTCCGGCCGGGTGCGGCACGCAATCGTGCGGTCGCGCAAACGCAGGCCGATTACCTTATTTTCGTCGACGGCGATTGCGTGCCCGCGCGCAACTTCGTACAGCGACATTGCGCGCTGGCGGAACATGGATTTTTTCTTTCCGGCAATCGCGTGCTGTTATCCGCAGCATTTACCCGACGGGTACTTGCTGAAGAAATGCGCGTTCACCAATGGCACGCAGCGCGCTGTTTACTAGCGTGGGTGCAGCGTGATGTCAATCGCATGTTGCCGCTGCTCAGCTTGCCCGATACCACGTTGCGCAAACGCGCACCACGGCAATGGCAAGGTGTCAAAACCTGCAACCTATCACTGTGGCGCGAAGATTTCATGCGGGTCAACGGCTTTGATGAATCCTATTCGGGCTGGGGACTCGAAGACAGCGATCTCGCCATACGGCTGATACACGCCGGCATCCGCCACAAAAGCGCGCGTTTCGCCACGCCGGTATTTCACCTGTGGCACCGCGAAAACGATCGCAGCCGCCTCGCCGAAAATCAAAAACTGCTCGACGCCATCATTGCGTCCGCACGCATCGAAGCGCGCGTGGGCCTCAATCAATACTTATGAGTTCGCCGCCGCGCCGCGTGTTGGTGATTGTCACGCGCCGCATCGGTGATGTGCTATTGGCCACGCCGGTTTTTCGTTCACTGAAGCGCGCGTGGCCCGGCGCAACCATCGATGCCTTGGTGTTCAGCAGCACGGCAGCCGTACTCTCGGCCGATCCCGATATCAATCAAGTGCTGGCCATACCCGAACGTCCCAACGTATTGCAGCATCTTGTTTTTATTGCAAAATTATTCCGGCGCTATGATTTGGCGTTGTCGCTGGTGCCGGGCGACCGCCCTACGCTGTACGCGTGGCTGGCGGGACGCAAACGCGTTGGCCTGTTGCTGGCCACGCACAAGGAGGGCTGGAAGCGCGGCTTGCTCAATCAATGGGTTGCTTACGATACAAGCGCGCTGCACACCGTGCTTAATCACCTTGCGCTATTAAAACCGCTGGGCGTGCCGCCACTCGCTGAAGTCACGCCCAGTTGGCGCGAGGCCGATGAACGTCGCGCGGATGAAGCGCTCGCCCCGCTCGGTGGAAATCGTTACGTCGTGCTGCATCTCTACCCCAAATTTAACTATAAGATGTGGAGCGATGCCGGATGGATAGCGCTCGCGAGCTGGATTACCGATCGCGGTTTACGCATCGTGTTGACCGGCGGCAACGACTCCACTGAACTTGAATACGTAAAGCGTCTCGCGCCGCACCTGCACAATCCGCTCCTGCTCGCCGGGCAATTAACCCTGAACGAATGCGCCTGTGTGCTCGCGCGCGCGACGGCCTACGTCGGCTCGGACACGGCGCTCACCCACATGGCGGCGGCGCTGGGCATACCGACGGTTACGTTTTTTGGGCCTACCGATCCAGTGAAGTGGGGCCCGTGGCCCCAGGGGCAGGATGCCAGCGCTACACCCTGGCGCCGTTTCGGCGACCAGTCGTTGCGAAACGTGCGTCTGCTGCAAGGCAGCGCCGCCTGCGTACCCTGTGGTCACGAGGGCTGCGAACGCCATGTGGCGAGCTTTAGCGACTGTTTGCAGACACTGCCCGCCACGCGGGTTATCCATGCATTACGCGACGTAACCAACATCCAATGACCATTTACACACCCTATGTCACGCGCTGTCCGGTCGGCTGCACTGCACCGCTGGAAACCACGACTATCGTGCTTGCCGAAGGGCCCTTGCGCCGCTGCAGCGGCTGCGGGCAACTCCTTAGCGCCACGGACGAAGCCCACTACCAAAAAACCATGGCGGTATTCAATGCACCGGCGTTCAACCAGCCCCACGCGCACGAAATCGAACGCCGGCGTCGCGTCGCACAGCGCCGCTTGAATACCCTCGCGCGCCTGCTGGATAGAGTCCCCGCTGCCACGCGCGTGCTGGATATCGGTTGTTCGCGTGGCGAATTTGTCGATGCCGCAGCGCGCGAGGGATTCATTGCGGAAGGCGTGGAACCCGCACCGGATATAGCAGCGGCTGCACGCACGCTCGGACGTAACGTGCGCACCGGGCTACTGGAAGAACAAGCATACGCCGACGCGCAGTTTGACACCGCATCGCTCTTCGAAGTGGTGGAACATTTGCGCGAACCGCTGCCCTTGCTGCAGGAATGCCGGCGCATCCTCAAACCCGATGGCATATTAATGATCAGTACCGGCAATGCGGAAAGTTGGACGGTCGCCGCCATGGGTGCGCGCTGGGACTATTTCCATATCGAAACCATCGGCGGACACATCAGTTTTTTTAATCCACGCGCCATCGCCGCCATTGCGCATAACGCGGGCTTTCGCGTCGAGCGCATTGAAACCGCGCGGGTCAAATTGTATGAAAAGGGCGACGTGTCGAAATTTGCCTATACCTTGGGCAAGGTCGCCGCCGAGCTGCTCAATGTGCCGGCGCGCTGGGCCGGGCGTGGCCACGACATGCTGGCGTATTTGCGGCGCACGTGAGGCACGCTTACTTCGGAACGCCGCAAGCCGCGCCACGACACAGTAAATAGAGTGTGTCGCCCGCGAGTGCATACTGCGCAGCAACGTTCCCCAGTGCCGCGTCCGGCGCATAGGCGATGACAAATCCGTTGTCCCACTGCGCAGGCGCATACATCAGTGCGGCGTGCGGCAGGCGCTGCAGGTTGATATACGCCGTCACCGCCAGCCCCGCCGCAGTGACGTCATTGGTGTACAGCGGAAAATCGCCGACATGCCGCAATACTTTTTGTGCGGTCAGCGCATAGTTTTCGCCGCGAAACTGGTGCTGGTAGATGGGGAACAGTACACCCGCGAGTAGCAGTTTGAGCGCGACCGCCGCCCACATAAAACGCATCGCGACACGCACTTTGGCGTCACCCGTGCTGCACACCGCGACCGCGAGCACCAGAGCAATCAGCGGTGTGATCGGCAGCACATACCGAAAGTGACTTTGCGGCGCAAGCCAGAATGGAATATAGGCCATGGCGGCAATGATGAGCGCCGTGCGTACCGCTGGGCCGGTATACCAGGCTGAAGCAAGTTGATGCCGCCAGGCCCACCACAACACCAGCAACGAAACCGGCGCCAGACGCAGCAGCGTTTCCAGCGGATAGGCAACCAATTTTCCCAAGTACGGCAGCATACCCTGCGGCATTAGTTTGTCGCCGATCTCGGAGGCGAGACGCACACTGTGTGCTTGATCGCCGCCGACCCAATACGACCACGCAAACGGCACGCACAGCGTAGCCGCGGCAATCAATATCGGCAGCGGGCGCAACAAGAAAGCACGTGCTTCGCGCTGCGCCAGAAACACCAGCGCGGCGGCGCCCAAAAACGCGTAGGCGATAATGCCCTTGGTGAGAAACGCCAGTGACGCCAGCACCAAGGTGGCAACAAGCCAGCGCGATTGCCGCGTATGCAGCGCCAGCCACAGTGCCGCCATCGCGCCGAACACCAGCATGCCGAGCAACGGGTCGCGATAGCCGAGCCAGCCGCGGTAAAACAGAATATCGCCAAAGGTTACGGCCATGGCGGCGGCCAGCGCGCTCAGCGCGGCATTGTGGTAAAGCCGCTGCACCAGATACGCCAGCATTAATCCGCTGATCGCGGTGGATGCGATCATGATGGTGCGCACCACCGCCGGCGCATGTTCCCAACCGAGCACGCCGCAAATCAGCATAATCAGCCAGTTGGCAAAAACGCCGTGCTGCGCATCGGTGCCGTACAACCACAGCCGCAGCCATTGGCCGCGCTGCGCCATTTCCAGTGAGGCGTTAACCAATATGCCTTCTTCGCCCACCAGATAAAACCCCAACGTCGGCAGCGAGCTCGCCACGGCTGCGGCATACAGCAGCCACGCTTGTCGTGCGGTGGCCGGTGGCAAATGGGGCATGGTGTGGTTCATAAATTCCCTGCGCGATAAAGGCCCGGCGCTACGCGGCTTTTCGCGTCGTCGGCGAAGAATCGGCGCAGCACGCGCGCATTGCATTCGGGGTACGCGTGGTGCTCATCGGAGAACTCCAGCGCCTGACAGCCGAAATTTTCGGAGGCGCCGGCATCAATGATGGTCACTTGATGCTGCAACGCCCACGCCTGCAGCACTGATTTGGTGTGCTCCAGACAGGCTCTCCAGCGCGGTGTTCGCAGCAGCGCCTGCTCGAGGCCTGGCGCCAACGGCGGCAGCATGAATACCATGCGCCCGCCGCGCGCCGCCATGCGCTGAGCCGTCGCACCCAGACGCGTGAGATATTCGGCATGGGGTGTGCCCGCGTTGGTGCACAGCAGCTTCGTATATTTGGAGCTGGAAGCGGTGGCCGCGAGCGCCATCATTTTAGATTGCGCTGGTGTCAAGCGACTGTCGTTGGCAAAGGTCCAACTGCCATCATAGCGGTAGCCGCGGCACAAGCCGCGATTGATGATATCGAAGTCGCGCGCCAGCGCACCATCACTGCAACGATACGGCTCGCTCGCGATGTCGAACAAAGTGTGGCGCAGCGTGCTCAACGGTTGATCTGACGCGAGCGCCGCTTTTAACACGTTAATGAGATTGACGACTTTCGGCCAGGTGAGCGCGTCTTCCACGCGTTTGTGCCAAGGGACATCGCTGCGCGCGTAACTGTTGGCTGCACCGTTCGCCGACAAATCCATAGTCCCCACGGTTTCCGTTTGATAAATCATACCCACCGACCAATCCAGTCCCGCAACAATCCAGCGTATGCGCTCGCCGAGGTGACGCTCAATGTAATCCGCTTCGGCGACGACCGACACCGTGCCGTTACCGGTCAGCGCAAAGTTATACAGGCGCATCGATGACGGAAACATCTCGGCAGTGACGCCCATCAGCGTCGATGAACCCAGCACCATGGTGTTGATATCCGGCAGCCGGTCCGCGAGCCGTAATATTTTGAACGGCCGCGTGTGCGTGATGGGCGGCGCGTAAGTCACACCCTGCGTCGCCTGCTGCCATGCACTCGCTTCACGCGTGGCCTGCGCAGTGCCCAGACCGCGTTCGCCGAGCAGCACATTGAGCGTCAGTATTACCGCGACAGCGAAAACGAAAAACTCAATAAAAACAAATAGATAGCGTTTTCCGTGGTTCGCGGTTTCAACATGGACATTGGCGCTTGAAAATGACATACGCATTACTGCAGCCGGTCGCTGTGCGGACGATACAGCCCCGCGACCACGCGCGGCTGGTCTTGCCAATAACGTCCCAGAATACGCGCATGGCTTTCGGGCCACGCGTGATTCTCGTCCAGGAATTCCGCCGGCGTGCAGCCAAAATATTCTGACGCGGCGGCGTCGATCACCGTCACGCCATGCTGGCGCGCCCACGCATCGAGTACGGCTTTGGTGCGCGTCAGGCAGCGACGCGACGATTCGTCCTTCAGCATCTCGCGCTCCATCCCCGGTATCAGCGGCGGCAATATAAAAACCACCGCGCCACCGTGCGCAACAAAGCGCTGCGCAAAGCCGCCCAGCCGCCGCAAGTATTCCGCATTCGGTTCACCCTGCGTCGCGCACAAATATTTCGAAAACTTGGAACTCGGCGCCGCCGCCGCGCGCGCCAGCAATTGCGCGCGCGCAGCGCTTAAGTGGGTTTCGTTGCTAAAGGTCCAACTGCCGTCGTGACGAAACCCCAGGCACTGGCCGCGATTGAGCACGTCAACATCGCGCGCGAGTGTGCCATCCGCACAACGATAGTCCGAACTCGCCGTATCAAAGAACAACTGCTTGAAACTCGCCGCCGGATTCGCCGTTCGTAAAATCGCACGCAGCGCGTTGCCCAGACTAATCACCTTGGGCGACGACAGCGTATCGGCCAGCTTGCGCGGCAACGACACACTGCGCGCGCCGTAATTAATGAGGGTCGCAGCGGGGGTCAGATCTTGCGCCGGCACATCGCCCGCGTGATAAATCATGCCGATGGCCCAATCCAAACCGATCAACAGCGTGCGTATGCGCTGCGCGTGATGGCGTTCGATGTACTCGGCCTCGCCCGCAATCGCCGCAGTCGGATTCGCGGTCAACGAAAAGTTATACAGGCGCAGCGGCGCTGGAAACATGGCTTGCGTAACGCCCATCAGCGACGAGGCGCCGAGCACCAGCGTATTCACCTCATTCACACGATCGGCGAAACGATGCGCCTTGAACGCCCGCGCTTGCGTGACAGGCGGCGGGAACGTGACACCTTGCGTTGCCTGCTGCCAGGCGCTGGCTTGCCGCACCATGTCCGCGCGGCCCAATGCGCGTTCGCCCAGCAACAAATTCAATGTCACGATCGCGCTGAGCGCGCATAGAAAAAATCCAATAAAAACAAATAGATACGTTTTTCCGCGAGCCACAGCGTCAGAA
>JAYUAH010000318.1:0-1932 GCA_043741415.1 Betaproteobacteria bacterium | reverse complement strand
AGCTACGCATCGAGTAGTCGCCGCGCGTGCACCGGTTTTGCCCCGCGGATTACAGCAGAGCATGCATTAATAACGTTTTGGATCTGCAAATACGGGATGTACATGGGTAAAATCGCCGCTTGTAATGGAACGTGATGCCCACGGGCAGGGCTTGTCCGCGCTATATTTCCGGCAGTTGCGACACACACCACTATGTCAGTGCAAAACGATCATGGATTGAGTTTCGACGGCCGGCACGACAGCGCGGTGCTGCGCACGGACGAGATGACGCTGATCCAAAGCGTCAGCAATCATGGGCTGTTGGCGAATTTTGTTGCCGCCGTGGTGACCGCCATTGCCGCTGCACATATCGCGGATTTGACCCACGTGCTGATCTGGATATCCTGCATGATGGTGGCGATCGCGCTGCGCTATTTGCTGTATGTCGCCTACAAACGCGCGGCGGCATCGTTGCGTGCGGATCAATACTGGGGGCGCATCGTCACCGGCAGCAACTTGCTAATAGGCGCGGGCTGGGGCTGGGCCGGGTATATGTTTTTTGGCGGCAATCACTCCGCCGCGGAGACCACGCTGATTCTTGCGATTGCGGTGGCCGCAGCCTCGGCGCAAACCATTTCGCCAACGCGCGAAACCCTCGCCGCGTTGCTGGTGCCGATGCTGTTGCCGCTGATTGTCAGAATATTGATGATCGATCCCGAGGCCTATGCGGCGCCGGCGCTGCTCGGGCTCGCGCTGCTGTTGACCCTGTGGTTCAGTCTCAGCCGTTATCGCGCGTTGCTCGCGTCGAGCATTGACGGCTACGAGCAGCGCAGCGCTTCCGATGCGGCGATGATCCGCGGCGCGGAAACCGCGAATCGTCTGTTTGCACAGGTGGTGACTGAGCGCGAGCGCGCCGAAGCGGAATTGAAAATCGCCAAGCAGGCGGCGGACGACGCCAATCAGGCCAAGGGTGATTTTCTGGCGTACACCAGCCACGAAATCAGAACGCCGCTGACCGCGGTCATCGGCTTTTCCGATGCGCTGCTCACCTCGCAGCAAACGCCGGTGCAGCAGGATTATTCGCGCCGCATCAAAGGCGCGAGTGTGCGCCTGCTCACGTTGATCAATGACTTGCTGGATCTTTCGAAAATCGAAGCCGGCAAACTCAACGTCGAGTATGCCGACTTTGAATTGCGCCAGACCGTGGATGAGGTGGTGCACGAGCAGAGTGTGAAAGCGCGCGAGAAAGATCTCATCCTTGAACTCACCGTGGACGACAACGTACCCGATGCGCTGGTGGGCGACTCGCTGCGGCTGCGCCAGATTTTGTTGAACCTGATCGGTAACGCCATCAAGTTCACACCGGCCAACGGCAAGGTGTCGACGCGGGTGCGGGTGATCGAATCCGCGGACGGTGTGTCGCGGCTCGCGTTCGCGGTTTCGGACACCGGTATCGGCATTCCGGCCGACAAGCTGGCGACCATGTTCCAGCGCTATGCGCAGGCCGATGCCAGCACTGCGCGTAAATATGGCGGCACCGGCCTCGGGCTGTCGATTTGCAAATCGCTGGTGGAGCTGATGGAAGGCAAGATCGGCGTCACCAGCGACGCGGGCAAAGGTTCCGCGTTCTGGTTTGAATTGCCGTTCAAGGTGACGACAGCGCAGCCGCAACCCGTCAAGGCTGCGGTACCCACGCAGGCGTTCAAAGGCATGCGCGTGCTGGTGGCCGAAGACAATGAGAACAACCAAATGCTGATTGAGCTGTTGCTCAAGCGCCACGGCGTAGACGCGGTGATCGTCGGCGATGGCCACGAGGCGGTGGAAAACCTGCGCAGCAACGACTACGATCTGGTGTTCATGGATCTCGAAATGCCGGTGATGGGCGGCTTTGAAGCGGTGGCGGCGATACGCGAGCGTGAAAAAACGCTGGGACGGCATTCGAATATTATTGCG
>JAYUAH010000317.1:0-1938 GCA_043741415.1 Betaproteobacteria bacterium | reverse complement strand
GTTTTTTGGCATCACCTACGCGTCGCCGATTTGCATCGCGCCCACTGGCGGCAACAAGGCCTATCACGCGGATGGCGAGCTCGCGGTGTCGCGTGCGGCGAAGACCGGCGATCATTTGCAAATACTCTCCACCGCGTCCACCGTATCGATCAACGATGCGATTGCGGCGCGCGGCGCACCGATGTGGTTCCAGCTTTACGCAACCTCCAGTTGGGAAGTCGCGCGTGGCTTGGTCAAGCGCGCGGAGTCGGCAGGGTCGAACGTGGTGGCGGTGACGGTAGACCGCGTCGGCGGACGCAATCAGGAAACGCTGTTCCGGCTGCGCGCGACCGACTATCGCGATTGCCGGCAGTGTCACGAATCCGCGGCGGGCGGGGGTGCCGGCGGCGACCGCGATCGCCGGCCCAATTACGCCGGCATTGATATGTCCAACGTGGCGAGCATGCAGTCCGCCAATATGACTTGGGATTTCATCAAGCGCCTGCGCGACACCACCAAAATGAAAATCGTATTGAAAGGCATACTCACCGCGGAAGACGCTGCGCTATCGGTGCAGCACGGCGTGGATGGCATCATCGTTTCCAATCACGGCGGGCGCGGCGAAGACAACGGCCGCGGCGCGATTGATGCCTTGCCCGAAGTGGTGGAAGCGGTGAAGGGCCGCATGCCGATCATGATCGACAGCGGCTTTCGGCGCGGTACCGATGTGGTGAAAGCACTCGCCATGGGTGCGCGCGCCGTGTGCATCGGCCGACCGTATCTGTGGGGCCTGGGCGCATTCGGTCAGGCGGGTGTGGAGCGCGTGCTCGAACTGTTGCGCATTGAAACGCGCGCGGCCATGCAGCAGTGCGGCGTGCGTTCCATCAAGGAATTGAATGCGGGTTTTGTGCGTCGAGCCGTAAGTATGTAAGTATTTGATTTTAAAGGAAAAATATGTCGTCGCTTATTTCGATTCCCAACCCCGTCAAAGAACTTTTCAAGCAAGACAAAATTGCGCTCGGCATGAACGTGCGGCTCGCGCGCTCTGGCGATATCGCGGGCATTGCAAAAACCACCGGGCATGATTTCATATTCATCGATGCGCAGCATTCGCTCTACAACGTCGAGACCATCGGCCACATCGCGCTGGCCGCGCTGGGCGTGGGCGTGGCGCCGCTGGTGCGCGTGCGCAGTTTTGATGATCCGCAGGTGCAGGTGCTGCTCGACAACGGCGTAATGGGCATTGTGTTTCCGGACGTCAGCACCGCCGATCAGGCGCGGCGCGCAGTACGCGGCGCAAAATATCCGCCCATCGGCACGCGCTCGGTCGGCGGCGGTTATCCGATTCTGAATTATCGACCGACGCCGGTGCCCGACGCGGTGGCGGCATTGCAGGACAACACCTTGGTGGTGTGCATGATCGAAACGCAGGAAGGCCTCGACAATATCGATGCCATTTGCGCGGTGGAAGGCGTTGATGTGATACACGTCGGCTCCAACGATTTGCTCACGGCGATGGGCAAGCCCGGCAGTTTCGGCAGCCCCGAACACATCGCCGCGTTGGAGAAAGTGATCGTTGCGTGCAAAAAGCACGGAAAAATTCCCGGTGTGGGCGGCGACCGCAATCTCGCGCGTCAGGTGGAATTTATCCGCAAAGGCATGCGCTTCATCACCACCAACAGCGAGATCGCGTTCATGATCGCGGAAGGCTCGCGCGTGACGGGGGAATTGCGTAAGGCGTTGGTTTATTGATCCGGCACGATGAAGATTGAAGTCCGTTCGCCCTGAGTAGCCTGTCGAAGGGCATTCATTATGAGAGGGGCTTCGACAAGGCTCTCCTGAGTGCAGTCGAAGGGCTTAGCCCGAACGGGTATGGAAACTTCTTCGTGCCGATTCACTAGCGGCAGAGTGGCATACAATGCGCAGGCACGCTCAACTGGGAGGAGACCCGTATGCCTG
>JAYUAH010000316.1:0-4766 GCA_043741415.1 Betaproteobacteria bacterium | reverse complement strand
CAGCGTGTGATGCCGATTGCATACCGCCGTCTGTGCCATTTGCGTGATCAGCGCCTGCGTGTAGCGCAGCGCCAGATGATTGAGCTCGCCACCCAGATTGAATTCTCTTTTCAGCACCGAGGCGCGCAGCCGGTAGCCGAAACCTGCACTTTGCACCACCGCGCGGCTCGGCGTGTTTTCGCCGCCCATGAATAAGGCGATACCCACCAGACCGTCGAAGCCGGTGACTGCAATTTCCGCGGAGCCGCCGTCTTCCATCACATACAACAGCGACACAATGCTGGTGGTCGGGAAGTACACATAGCCCTGTGCGCCGCCGCCTTCGTACACCGTCCAGCCCAGCGGCATCGCAATCAGTTCGAGGTCGGGCAACAGACGTGCGTAGTCCGCGGCAGGCAGCGCGGCCAGCAAGTGGTTTTGCCGGGGGCTGGGTTTTTCTGAAATTTCAGTCGCGGTATTCATGCGCGCAGTCCTTGACAGCGGTTAAGACAAAATTAGTTTGCCTCGCGCTCGCGCTGGACTTGATATGACTATACGCCTGCGTGCGTTATCGCACACAACTATTTTTTGCGGACGGGGTAGTGCGTTTTACGACGAGTGTTTTTTATTGGGCGCTTTAATCTCCGTTTTATGCGCTTTGACACTAATCATGGTGGTGTTTTTGTGCCGACAAAAACCGCCCTGCCGCAGCGAAATCATCGCGATATGTACGTTAGCGAACAGCCACCTGCATTACAGAGCATGACAATGCACTACCAATAAAAGGGAGTAGCGAATATGACGGTGATAAAACGCGTAATCATTTTAGGTATGGTGTCGACTGCGCTGCCGGGCCTGTGCGCGGCGCAAGGTTTAAAGAACCGGGGCTATCTGGTTGACACCTACGGCAATAGCATCGTTATCAGTACCAATACCGGGCTGTGCTGGCGTACCAGCGATTGGACGCCGTCACGCGCGGTGCCGATATGCGATCCCGGCGAGGGAGCGCCGCGCACGGTTGCGGTTGCGCCACCGCTCACCGTGGCCGAGGTTGCCGTACCGCCCGCGAAACCCAAGGCAGCGCCAGTGCGGGTGCCGGCACCGGCAAAGCCTGCGCCGCAGAGCATTGTTTTTTCGGCCGACGCGCTGTTTGCGTTTGACCGCTTCGCGCTTAAGCCCGAAGCCAGGCCGGCGCTCGACGATTTCGTGCGTCAGTTGAGCGGCGCTCAATACGAGACCATCGTCGTCACCGGTCACACGGATCGTTTGGGCAGCGCCGACTACAACCAAACGTTGTCGGAGCGCCGTGCCAACGCCTTGAAGGATTACCTGGTGAGCAGCGGCGTGCCCGCCAACCGCATTACCGCTCAGGGCAAAGGCAAAACGCAGCCGGTTACGCTGCCCGCCGACTGCAAAGGTGCGCAAAGCGCCAAGGTCATCGCTTGTTTGCAACCCGACCGCCGTGTGCATGTTGAAGTGAACGGCACCAAAACGCCCGCAACCCCGCCGCGATAGCGCGCATTGCCATACGCTGCGCCTCAATTGACTTTCACTGTGGCCGGAAGGCCACGCACCAGGAGCCTTACTCATGAATCACGTACTGCCACCCTTACCTTATGATTATGCCGCGCTCGAGCCGCACATCGATGCGCAGACCATGAAGTTGCATCACGACAAGCACCACGCAGCTTATGTGGATAATCTGAATGCAGCACTCGAACAGTATCCCGAATTACAGGGACGTACGGCGCTGTGGCTGCTGCTGAACGTGAGCAAAGTGCCGGAGAAAGTGCGCACCACGGTGCGCAACAATGCCGGCGGTCATGTGAATCACAGCTTGTTCTGGCGCAATATGTCGCCGGCGGTGAGTGCGTTGCCCGCCGGGGCGCTGGCCGATGCGATCACGCGCGACTTTGGCAGTTTGAATCAGTTGAAGACAAAATTTGCGGAAGCCGGCGCTAAACAGTTCGCGTCCGGCTGGGTGTGGCTGGCGCGGGAGCAAAAAGACGGCGGCGGGCTTCAGGTCTACACCACATCGGGTCACGACAACCCATTGATGCAGGGCCATTTTCCGATTTTGGTCAACGACGTGTGGGAGCACGCCTATTACCTCAAGCATCAGAGCCGGCGCAATGAGTACTTGAACGGCTGGTGGCCGGTGGTGAATTGGCACGAGGCCGCGCGCCTGTTTGAGCGTTCGGATCAGTCCGCCGAACAGGCTTGGGAAGGCGAGGGTGGTGCTACGCGCGCGGCGGCGGCAGCAGGATAGTTTATTATCCGCCCTGCGGCAGCAGATGATGCTCGGTCAGCCGCAGGTGCAGCGTGTGCGGTGACAGGCGCGTGTAGCTGCGCGCCAACTCGGTGATCACCACGGATTTGGCGAGCGCTTTATGCAGCGGCTCGCGAATGTAGCCCAGCATGCGCGCGCCGGCGACCAGCACCAGCGCGCCGCGCGGCTCGGTCTTTAGCAATTCGGCGCACTTTGCAGCGACGTCGTGTGCAAAGCGGCGCTCCAGTTCCGCGCGGTGGCGGTCACGCATGGCGCCCTGCGTTTGCATCGGCCCCGACTCGCTGTTGGTATTGCGCTCGGTCTTTACCTGTGGCGCATCTTTGCCGCGGGCCAGATAGTCGGCGTTCAGCAGATCGGCTTTTTTGACCAGCCGCGAGCCCACCTGCAAGGTGGCATCTTTCTCCACCACGAACAGGCTCGCCCGCGCACCATCGGCGACCACGACCATGTGCTTATTCATGCTCGGCTCCGCTGCCCATGCGCACGGGCTGCACCTCACGCCCGGCGTTGCGCCGGTCGCCGCGACGCATCTGCGCGTAACGTTCAAGCTGCACGGTTGCAGCGTCGAACGCGTCGCGCAACGCCACGTTAATGTCCTCGTCGTAACAATGACTGACCACGATCTCGCTGCCCGGCACCGTGATGTCCAGTTTCACCGCATGTTGACCGCCGTGCGCGCCATGACTGTGCGGCGCTTCGGCCACCACGCGGCATGAGGTGATCAAGGCGTACACCTGTTCCAGTTTGGCGAATTTTTCGCGGATGTGGGTGTCCAGAGCGGCGGAATGTGCCATGCCGCGTACCGAAATCTGTATTTGCTTATCCATGATCATGTGACCTCGTTGCGCTGTTGACGGGCGTCGTTGAGTTTCTTGAATATGCTCGCGCGAGACGATGCGTGAAATGTCGCTCAGTTCGTCGGCGAGTACTCCCAGCAGATCGTCGATGGCGACAATGCCGGTCAGTTGATTCTCGCCGTCGACGATGGGCACGCGGCGCACGCGTTTGGCGCGCATGAGGGCGAGGGTATCCAGCACACCGAGCGACTCGGGTGCGGTCACCAGCGTCTGCGACATGATGTCGCCGGCGGTCAGTACCTGGGCATCCAGATCCATGGCGTAGACTTCAACGATAATATCGCGGTCGGTCACCATGCCCACCGGCGTGCGCTTGCCGCCGACGTCGTCCACCACCACCAGACTACCCACCTGATAGTGCCGCATCAACTTGGTCGCCGCGTTTACGGTGACGTCGCGATCGACGTACACCGGCTCGCGATTGCAAAGGGTGCCTATGCTCATGTGTTTCTCCCAGTGACGCGGGTGAGGTTGTTTTTATACGTTGCGCGTTTACTGCAGTTTACGAATGAACGCACGACATCGATTGATTCACTTCAATGTCATCAGCATGATAGGCCTGCCCCAAGTTGCTATCTGTACGTTGTCGTACATTACGAGCGCCAAGCTGGATAATTAAAATTATTGTTTAAAATCAAATACTTGCGATATTTTCGCCGCGATAACCCTTGCCACAGCGTCCCAGCCGCGTATGGTTGGCGCGGGAATACCGTGCAGCGCAACCGCGTGCAGCGTGTGCGCCCGCGCGTGTCGAACGTGCCGAACGATGAAGCGATAACCCATGCGCATGGATAGTGATGACTGACACTGCGTCGCCGCGATGGATCAACGCCTTATGCGAGGCATGGCCCGGTCGCGTGGCGTTGCTGGAAACCCATATCTCGTGGGTGTTGCTCACGGGGCGCTACGCGTACAAAATCAAGAAGCCGGTCAATCTCGGCTTTCTCGATTTCAGCACCCTCGAAAAACGCCGCTATTTCTGCGATGAAGAATTGCGGCTGAATCGGCGGTTGGCGCCGCAACTCTACCTCGAGGTCGTCACCCTCAACGGCAGCGCGGATCATCCACACCTCGGCGGCAGCGGGCCAGTGCTAGACTACGCGGTGAAGATGATCGAGTTTCCGCGTGCGGCGCTGGCGAGCACGGTGATCGATGCGGCCCAACTTTGCGTCGCGCACATCGATGCGCTGGCCGCGACCATGGCCGCGTTTCACAGTGCCGCCCGTGTTGCTGTTGCCGGCAGTGCGCACGGCACGGCGCAGGCGGTGTTCGCAGCAGCCGACGAAAATTTTACGCAGCTTGCATCGTTGCTGGCGGTTGCTGCGGACCAGTCGCAGCTCGCCGAGTTGCGTGCGTGGACCGCACGCGACTACGCAGCACGCTCGACGCTGTTCAACGCGCGCCAGGCGGCGGGCGCGGTGCGTGAATGCCACGGCGATTTGCATCTGGGCAACCTCGCGCTGCTCGACGGCAAACTGACGCCGTTTGACTGCATCGAATTCAACCCGGCGCTGCGCTGGATCGACGTGATGAACGACATCGCGTTTTTAATGATGGATCTCGAAGACCACGGCCGTGCCGATTTCGCGTGGCGTTTTCTCAATGCCTATCTCGATATCACCGGCGGGCACAGCGGCTTG
>JAYUAH010000315.1:0-4768 GCA_043741415.1 Betaproteobacteria bacterium | reverse complement strand
CGCAGCGCGGGTTTCTCTACACCGACAACAAGGACTACCTGAAACCCTTTAATGACAACGAGAGAGAGATTGGTGCGCAACTTGCAGAATTGCGCGTCCTAGTCGCCGATAAGCCCCTCCAGCAAAAATTGGTTGGCCGGATACGCTTACTCACGCAGGAAAAACTGCGGGAAATGAACAAGACGGTCGCCATGCAGCAAATGGGCCAAAAGGATGCCGCACGCGACGTGGTGATGACCGATCAGGGCAAGCAATTGATGAATGACCTCGACCAGGAAATCGATCTTTTTATCAGCCGCGAAGACGCACTGAGTGTCGAGCTGCAGACAAGATGGGAACAAGCGTTGTTGGCGATCCGTTGGAGCTTTGTGGTTATCTTGTCCGTCAATGCTTTGCTGCTAATGGCTGGGCTTATCACCATCAAACGCGATATCGCGAGGAAGCGCGCCGCGCTGGTGCAGCTCGATGAACGCGCAGCCGTTCTGGCATCCGAGGTCGCGCAACGCGCGGAAGAGCTGCGCGCGCTCACCGCATATCTGCAACGCGTGCAGGAAGAAGAGCGCCGCAACGTAGCACGAGAATTGCACGATGAGCTCGGTGGAACGCTTTCCGCCGTGAAAATGGACATCGTAATGGGCCGTGACGCAGCTGCCAAGCGCGACGATGAGAAATCGGTTGCCCGGCTGGCGCGCGCGCACGCCTCCATCGATAGCGCCATTCAGTTCACCCGGCGATTGATCGAAAATCTGCGTCCGACGTTACTCGACAATCTTGGTTTTGAGGCGGCGCTGCGTTCGATGACCGAGCAATTTTGCGAGCGAACCGGAAGTACCTGCGAGATATCGTTGCCCGACGGCGAGCTGGCGCTGACGGCGGCACAGTCCACGGCGCTGTATCGGATCTGTCAGGAGGCGCTGACGAACGTGATGAAATACGCGAATGCGAAACGGGTGACGGTAAAGCTCGCCCGAGACCGCGAACTCTGGACCATGATTCTCGCCGACGATGGCGTGGGTATCGACGCGACAAAACAACATCGTTCCATTTCGCACGGCCTGATCGGCATGCGCGAACGGCTGGTCGCGCTCGGCGGCACCTTCGACATCCGCGGAAAAAGCGGTGAAGGCACCACGCTGACGGCGACCTTCCCGGTGGCCGATGTTACGCCGGCATCTGGCTAACAACCCGGCCTGCCGCGCACTCGTCGGCAGCAGTCCTACAGGAAATCCGATGCTTGTCCGATAACGGGCGCGCGCGCCGCGCCTTACCATGGTGGCATCGATTCAACCACTGTCGGAGTCAGCCGGAGTCAGAATATGCGGACGTTGAAACTTCTCACCATTGTTGCCGCCGTCCTGTTGGACGCGGGCCTGATGTGGCTGGTGATCGCGCCAACGCAAGACGCGGCGTTGCCGGCCAAGGTCATGATGGCCGGCGCGATATTGGTTTTCGTGGCGACCGCGTTGACGTATCTCGCGTACGTCGCGGGTGAAAATTTTGCAGCCCATTTGCATCGCAGCGATGCGTTCATCTGGAACCCAACCGAGGCGACCCCTTCGACACCTGCAAACATAAGCGCGGGATAACTGCCCGCGTGACATTGAATCTGTCGCCGAATTGATCCCACACCAAAATTTACCGGACGAAAGAAAACGAACATGAAAAAACTGCTTATTTCCACGATGATCGCCACGACCTTGATGCTGGGTGCCTGTGCCACGCGAACCGATGAACGACCTGTTTATGTCGAGAATACTCAACGCGTGCAATTCGGATTTGTCGAAGACGTGTCATATGTACAGGGCCGCAGCGTAAACACCGGCGGCGGTGCCATTGTCGGCGGCATCATCGGCGGCGTGGTCGGTCATCAGATTGGCAGTGGTAACGGCAACGCTGCGGCGACCGTGGTGGGCGCAGTAGGCGGCGCGGTGATCGGCAACCAAATTGAAAAGAATCAGAACGTGAGTGACCGCATCGAGGTGCGCGTGCGCCTCGATAGCGGCGAGCGGGTGACTTATACGCAGGAAAATCCGCGCGATTTTCGCAATGGTGATCGTGTTCGCATCGAAGGCGGTCGCGTATTCCGTGGGTAGTACGCGGGGCCCAAACACGATTCGCGTGGACGGGTTCTGCAATTTTCGGGCTAGTGTCACGGCACCACGCCCACTTTACAAATATTTGAAAGGAGCTTGTTATGAATTGGGATCAAATCGAAGGCGAATGGAAACAAATGAAAGGTAAGGCAAAGGAGCAGTGGGGCAAGCTCACCGACGACGAGCTCGACGTGATCGCTGGAAAACGCGACCAGCTCGCGGGCAAGATACAAGAGCAGTACGGCTACAGCAAGGAACGCGCCGAGGAGGAACTCGAACGTTGGGCCAAGCAGCACAACGCGACGAACCCTGACAAGTTGCCCAAGCATTAACCCAGTCGGCATACAGACCGCGTCGGACGCGGTCTGTATGCCGACGGCGTTGTCGATGTCACCCACATAAAAATATCAGCAAGAACAACTCACTTTTCTCATCCACAAAGGAACGCACATGAACATGAAACCCCTCAATGCATTACTCGCCGCCGCACTTTGTACCATCGGCTTTTCGGCCCAGGCGGCGATCACCAAGGCTGAACATAAAGCTGCCGTGAAGGACGCGGAAATGTCGTACAAATCCGCCAAGGCTAGCTGCTCCTCGCTGGCGGGCACCGCCAAAGACATATGTGTCGCAGAAGCCAAAGTTCAAAAAACGGCTGCAGTCGCAAAAACGGATGCGGAATACAAAAACACCGCCAAGGCGATGTACGACGGACGCGCATCGGTCGCTAGTGCTGAATATGATTTGGCCAAGGCCAAATGCGGTATGAAAGCGGGCAACGACAAAGACGTCTGCATCAAGGAAGCCAAAGCCGTTGAAGTCCGCGCCAAAGCGGATGCAAAGGCGGGCACAAAGATCGCAGATGCACGCGAAGACGCGTCCGACGCAAAGCGCACAGCGAACTACAAGGTCGCGATTGAAAAGTGCGATGCCTTTAACGGCGACGCGAAGGACGCATGCGTGAAAGAAGCCAAAGCACGGTTCAACAAGTAGGCCAGCACACTCTCTCCCCCGTGGAGCCCCCGTGGCTTCACATTCGGCGGGCCCTTGCGGCCCGCTTTTTTTTGCCAACCTGCCACACTGCCCATAAAAAAGGCCGCGACGATCGCGGCCCGGATTACTTGCAGATGGTTTTCTTATTTGTTTTTCTGTGCGCTGTTTTCGATTTTTTCGCCGGCGCGTTCGATATCTTTGCCGGCACCTGCAACGGTATTGCAACCGGTGGTAAAGACGGCAACGCTGCACAATGCAGCCAAGGTAAGGATGACTTTTTTCATTTGAATTCTCCAGATTGGATTTTTGATTGGATGGGCATGACAAACTTGCACCCTCATCATGCAGGAGCACGCGCGAACACGGCATAAGCCGGTTCCCCAACTGTCTGTCAGACAAACGCCGACGGGCGTTGTCCTGCTCCGCAACCGTCATGGTCGATGCGAGCATCGGTGGCCCGAGTGCCGAAGCTAACAACCAGCATTGGTGCGGCCGACAGCGGCATTTTGGCCTGCGAGGCGCGCCAGTGCTGGTGTTTAACTTGTAACGTGGAGATTCCGGATATGGTCTAATTTGGACTGCTTCATCCGCACCGCCACCTTCACCACGCACGAGGAGAAAAAAATGCGCGCAAGCAGATTCGTATCGGGTTTGGCATTCGCGATTTTCGCATTCGGCGCCGCCGCGCAGGAGCGCCCGCCATACGGCCAGGCGATTGGCGCGGAACAGGCGAAAAAAATTGCCGCCGGCGCAGTTGCGGAGTCGAAGAAAAACAACTGGCGCATGGCAATCGCAATCGTTGATAACCATGGCTTCCTCGTCTATTACGAGCGCATGGAAGATACGCAGACAGCAAGCGCGCAGATCGCGGTTGATAAGACCAAATCCGCCGCGATGTACCGCCGACCGACCAAGGCATTTGAAGACGGTATTGCCAAGGGGCGTGTGGCGCTGCTCGGCCTGCCCGGCGCATTGCCGATTGAAGGTGGATTGCCCATCATTGCCGACGGCAAGGTCATCGGTGCCATTGGCGTCAGCGGCGCAAACTCGGATCAGGATGCGCAGGCGGCAGCGGCGGGCCTCAAGGCGGCTGGTCTGTAAGTAATAGGTCGTGAAGGTCAACACGGTGCGCTCAGTGCACCGTGTTTCAGCAACGGCCGTGACGAACCGGTTTACAGCATCAGCGCCCTACCGCGTTTCCCTCCAAGCTGCCCCATCATCCCGGCAATCGCCTGATCGATACGCACCAGCGTGCCGGTAAATTTGACACCGGTTTCATCAAACAGGCGTCGCGCATCGGCTCGTAACATCGGCATCTCCAGCGCGACCCGTTCACCGTTGGCTGCGAAGGCGATGGCATTGCCGCCTTCAACAGGTGCCAACGCAAGTACGCGGTTGTCAAAGGCTAAGCGCAAATTTTCGATTTGTTTTTTGTAGCCGTGCGCGCGCCCGAACAGATTTACAACCAACAGGCCGCGTCGGGTCATGCGTGCACGGCAATCTCGATAAAACGCTTCGGTGCCCAACGCGCCAAAACGCGCGTTGTGGTCGTAGCCATCGATCATGATGCAATCGAATTTGTCTTTTCTATCTTCGTGCATCCACGCCACACCGTCAGCAATCTCGATCTCGATGCGCGCGTCGTTGGCGGGCAGCTTGAATGATTGCTGCGCCATGAGCAC
>JAYUAH010000314.1:0-11020 GCA_043741415.1 Betaproteobacteria bacterium | reverse complement strand
TGCGATTGGCGCGGTGCGTCTGATGGATGAACATTTGGCCCACGTGGAGCATGATCTCGCACTCTCGGCAGACGACGCCAAAGCAATGACCCTGCGTGCCGCACTGACCCCGGTGAAAGTCTAAATTGATGCCCATTACGCTTTCCGCCGAACGCATCATGGCGCGCTGCGAATCGTTGGCGCAGCACTCGGAACTTGCCGGCGGATTAACGCGCGTTTACCTCTCCGAGCAACAGCGTGCTGCCAGCACCTTGGCAGAGCAGTGGATGCGTGAAGCCGGGATGATCGTTAGGATCGACGCCATCGGCAACGTGGTCGGGCGCTACGAAGGCGCAACACCCGGCCTGCCCGCACTAGTCCTGGGATCGCACCTCGACACCGTGCGCGATGCCGGTAAATATGACGGCATGCTCGGTGTGGTCACTGCCATCGAGTGTGTGAATAGCCTCGCCGCGCGCGGCAAGCGCCTGCCGTTTGCCGTGACGGTGATCGGCTTCGCCGACGAAGAAGGTGTACGTTTTGGCTCGACCCTGCTCGGCAGCCGCGCGGTTGCCGGCACGTTTAAACAGGACACGCTCGATAGCACCGATGCCTATGGCGTTTCACTGCGCAATGCCCTGCAAGCATTTGGTCTCGACCCCTCGCGCATCGGCGAAGCCGCTTACCGGCGTGACGATGTGCTGGCCTACACCGAGTTGCACATTGAGCAAGGGCCGGTGCTGGAAACCGAGGGATTGCCGGTTGGTGTGGTGACCGCGATCAACGGCGCGACGCGACTTGCCGTCGAGATTGAAGGCGTCGCCGGCCATGCAGGCACAGTGCCGATGTTAATGCGCCATGATGCGCTCGCGGCCGCAGCCGAATGTGTACTGGCCATTGAAAAACGCTGTGCCGCTGAACCCGAACTCGTCGGCACAGTCGGCAAGCTGGAAACACTACCCGGCGCAACCAATGTGATACCTGGAAAAATAAATTTTACCGTCGACTTGCGCGCGCCCAGCGATACACAACGTGCCACCGCGCTGCAGGATGTGCTGGCGGCCATGCAGGCCATCGCCGCCCGGCGCCGCGTCTCTCTGAAGACACACACCATGCATGAAGGCAGCGTTGCCGCGTGTGCGCCGTGGATTATGCGGCAACTCGATGCGGCGGTTAAAGCGCAGGGCCTTGCGGTGCGGCGTCTACCGAGCGGCGCGGGGCACGATGGCATGGCGATGATCGATTTATGCGATATCGGTATGTTGTTCGTGCGCTGCAAAGGCGGCGTCAGCCACAATCCTGTAGAAGCCGTGGCACTCGGCGATGTCGAAATCGGCGCCCGGGCGCTCCTGCATTTTATTGAACATTTTCAACCGGAGCAGCAGTCATGAGCGCCCAAGCGCGTAGAAAGATTCACGATTTCCTGACGACGCAACGTGAGGCGCAGACTCGCTTCCTGGCCGAGATGGTCAAGCTACCTTCGGACAATCCACCCGGCGACTGTCAGGCGCACGCCGAGCGAGCCGCGAGCCTGCTTGAAGGCTTGGGACTGGACGTCGAACGTCACCGTGTGCCGGACGTTCTGGTCAAATCAAATGGCATGGTGACGTGTACGAATCTGATCGTGCGCGAGCGTTTTGCGCGCAGCGGGCCGACCATTGCACTTAACGCCCATGGCGATGTGGTGCCGCCGGGACTGGGTTGGACCACGGATCCCTATGGGGCGGACATACGCGACGGGGCCATGACCGGGCGCGGCGTTGCGGTTTCGAAGTCGGATTTTGCAACCTACACGTGGGCATTACTTGCACTACAGCAATGCGGCGTTGAGCTTGCCGGCACTTTGGAATTGCACTTCACCTATGACGAAGAAACTGGCGGCGCCATCGGCCCCAAGTGGCTGATCGAACGCGGTCTGAGCAAACCTGACTATGCCATTTGCGCCGGGTTCTCCTATGGGATTACCACCGCGCACAACGGCTGCTTGCATCTGGAAGTCGAAGTCACCGGACAGTCCGGCCATGCCGCGCTGCCCGAAAAAGGTCACGACGCGCTGGAAGCGGCGACCATCATATTGGGCGATTTGTATGCGTATCGAAAAACGCTGGCCAACATTCGCTCATCGACGGCAGGGATCGGCAATCCCACACTGGTGGTGGGACTGATTTCCGGGGGCATCAACACCAATGTGGTGCCCGACCGCGTGGTGTTCCGTATCGACCGCCGAGTGATTCCGGAAGAAAATCCAGCGGAGACGGAACGTGCCCTCACACAGCGGATACTCGGCGCCGCTCTCGGCCAGCCTGGTATCCAGGTCAATGTGCGCCGCATTCTGCTCGCCCAGCCGTTTGTGCCGCTGCCCGGGCAAGAGCGCCTGGTAACGGCGATCCAGCACAACGCGCGCGCGGTGATGGGTAGCGAGGCCCTGGCGCACGGCGTGCCGCTTTACACCGATGCACGCCACTACAGCGAAGCGGGCGTGCCGACCGTGCTCTACGGTGCCGGACCGCGCACACTGGAAGAAGCCAACGGGCATCGCGCCGACGAACGGCTGGTGCTGAACGATCTTTACCAGGCCACGGAAGTGGTCGCCTTGTCTTTGCTGGATCTGTTGCAAAGCAAACCATGAGTGCTGCTTACCCACGCGATCTCGCCGGCTATGGTTCGCAGCCGCCCAAGGCGCAGTGGCCGGGCGGCGCGCGCATCGCATTGCAGTTTGTACTGAACTACGAAGAAGGTGGCGAAAATTCTATTCTGCACGGCGATCCTGCGTCGGAAGCCTTTTTATCGGAAATCATCGGCGCGCAGCCGGTTGCCGGTGCGCGTCATATGTCGATGGAGTCGATGTACGAATACGGCTCGCGCGTCGGCGTGTGGCGGATACTTGAATTGTTTCGGCGCTACGACGCGCCGCTGACGGTATACGGCATCGCGATGGCGCTGGAACGTCATCCGGCGGTGGTCGACGCGTTCCTCAAAGCCGGTCACGAAATCGCCAGCCACGGTTGGCGCTGGATCAACTATCAGGATGTGCCGCTCGATACCGAGCGCGAACACCTGCAACACGCCATTGAAATTCACCGGCGTGTGACCGGTGAGCGCCCGCTCGGCTGGTACACCGGTCGCACCAGTCCCAACACGCGGCGGCTGGTGGTCGAAGACGGCGGCTTCGTTTATGACGCCGACGATTACAACGACGATCTGCCGTGGTACGACACACGCTACGGCAAGCCGCAACTCGTGGTGCCGTATACGCTAGACGCCAACGATATGCGTTTTGCAACGGCACAAGGCTTTAACACGGGAGATCAGTTTTATACCTATTTGAAAGATACGTTCGATACGCTCTACGCGGAAGGTCGTCACACGCCACGCCTGATGTCGGTGGGGTTGCACTGCCGTCTCGTCGGACGGCCCGGTCGCATTGCAGCACTGGAACGCTTTCTTAAATACGTCCGCCGCAAAAACAAAGTGTGGTGCGCCCGCCGCATTGAAATCGCGCGCCATTGGCTAAATCAAAATCCCTTTCAATCGACACACTGAAGCAACTTCGATGCGGAGCGTTAGAGCGGTTGCGGAAGGCAGGGGCGTCGCATGACGATACATGATGTCGGCCTGCTGATTGCAGGACAGCTTGAGAAGCAACAAGCCTCGTTGCTGAATGGTGTGTTCGTCTGGTCGCTCATGAGGTGACCGTTGCAACAGCGTTTGAGGGTCGGGGGTTTCCCGTATGAGCACACGGGACGCGCACAGCAACGCGTCCAGGCATATTTTTTGCGTTGTCTGTTGTATGGAATATCGTAAGCAGTGGTTGCGCCCGTGATGCACCAAAAACAGGCGGCGTGCACGCCGAATAATGTTCTAGCGAACAGCACGACAGACACAGGCCCTCACGACACTTAGGATACGGATGGAAGCTTACGCCTTCGAATGGCTGAATCTGCTGGTGCGCTGGCTGCACGTGATCACGGGCATCGCATGGATCGGTGCGTCGTTCTATTTCGTGTGGCTGGACAATCACCTTGAACCGCCGACACGCGATGACGATATCAAGCGCGATGTCAGCGGCGAATTGTGGGCGGTACACGGCGGCGGCTTTTACCACGCCGAAAAATTCCGCGCGCGCCCCCCCCGCTATGCCGCAGAATTTGCACTGGTTCAAGTGGGAAGCGTATTGGACGTGGATCAGCGGCTTTGCGCTGCTGGTTATTGTGTACTACGTCGGCGCCGATCTGTATTTGATCGACCGCACGATTGCTGATTTGTCGCGCAGCAGTGCCATCGGCATCGGGCTCGCGACTATTGTCGGCGGTTGGACTATCTATGACTTGCTGTGCAAATCGCCGGTGGCGCGTAACGGGCGGGCGCTGAGTGCGCTGTTGTTCGTGCTGCTGTGTGTTGCCGCGTGGGGCTTGACGCAATGCTTTGGCGGGCGCGGCGCCTACATCCACTTCGGCGCCATGCTTGGCACCATCATGGTCGCCAACGTGGCCATGGTCATCATTCCCGCACACAAGGAAATGGTACGCGCCGCGGAACAGGGCCGCGATCCTGATCCGCGCTTCGGTCTTGCCGGCAAACAGCGCTCGGTGCATAACACGTACTTCACCCTGCCCGTGCTGTTTACCATGATAAGCAGCCACTACGCATTTACCCTTGGACATCGTTACAACTGGGCGCTGCTGATTGCACTGTCCATCGCCGGCGCGCTGATTCGTGTGTGGTTCGTGGATCGCCACAAGGGCGAGCAATCCACGCTGACGCTGGTGGCCGCGGGCCTGCTGCTGGCAGGTGTGATAGCACTCGGCCTGCCGGCAGCACGCACCGCAACATCCGCTGCCGGCGATGATTTCACGCGCGTGCGCGAGATCATGGCACTGCGCTGCGTCGGCTGCCACTCGACGCGTCCGACGCAAGCGGGTATCGCGGCAGCACCCAAAGGCATCCTGTTCGAGACTGAAACACAGATTCGCGCTCAAGCGGCGTTAATCGCGCAACAAAGCGCGCTCACCCAAGTTATGCCACCCGGCAATCTCACGGGCATGACGACAGAGGAACGCGTAACCATCGCACGCTGGGTTGCTGGCGTATCAACGCGTTGACCATGTCGCAACTAACAACGATGTCGCGCACATTACGTAAGTATTTGTTTTTATTGATTATTTTAAATTTACCGATGTATGCTGTTCAAATATAGTCTAATTTCTGTAATTCACTTTTTCGGAGATCGCCATGTCTTTCACTTTCGTAAAATCTGTCTTTGCCGCGCTGCTGATTGCAGTCTCTGTATGTGGCGCCCATGCCGATGCGCTGGACGAGGTTATGAAATCCAAGCAGATTCGTATCGCCATTCCCACGGATTTTCCGCCCTATGGGTTTGTGGGTACCGATCTAAAACCGCAGGGCCTGGACGTCGACATGGCCAACTACATCGGGCAAAAACTCGGGGCCAAAGTGGAGCTGGTGGTGGTAAGCAGCGCCAACCGCATTCCCTATCTGCAAACCCGCAAGGCAGAACTGGTGATTTCGACGTTGGGCAAAAACCCGGAGCGTGAGAAAGTAATCGACTTTAGCGCCGCTTATTCACCTTTTTTCCAAGCCGTATTCGCCGCCAAGAGTTTACCGATTAAAAGTTTTTCCGATCTTGCCGGAAAATCGATAGGTGTAACCCGCGGCGCCATCGAAGACCAGGAGCTCACCAAACTTGCGCCGGCGAGCGCCGATATCAAGCGCTTCGAAGATAACAATGGCACGGTCTCGGCGTTTGTTGCGGGGCAAGTGCAGTTGATTGCCACCGGTGCATCGGTAGCCGGCAATCTCATGAGCAAGAACCCCCAATTGGGCACGGAGTACAAGCCGCTGCTCAAAGATTCACCCAACTTTATCGGTGTTGCCAAGGGTGAAGACCGGCTGCGTACCAAGGTCAATGAGATCATCGCCGACGCAAAAAAATCCGGCGATATCGACAAGCTGGCCAACAAATGGCTAGGCAGGCCTGCCGGGGATTTGCCGTAGCGAACCCATTTGCGACGTCGAGTGAAAGGTAGCGACCTTGCGTATCGAACTGGATTTTCCCGCGGTCTTCGCGCAATGGCCCTTGCTCGCCACGGGTGCGCTGTGGACCATCGGTCTGACCGCCGTGTCCGCGGTGATCGGCGCGATCATTGGCGTGTTGTGTGCCTGGGTGCGCAGCAGTGGCCCACTGTGGCTCCGATGGCCCGTGGGGATTTACGTCGAAACCATACGCAACACGCCGTTCATCGTGCAGTTGTTTTTCATTTTCTTTGGTCTGCCGGCGGCGGGCTTTAAGCTCACGCCGGAATGGGCTTCGGTGATTGCGATGGTCATCAATCTCGGTGCCTACGCCACGGAAATTGTGCGCGCCGGCATCAACGCCACGCCTCGCGGCCAGGTGGAGGCGGCGCTGAGCCTGGCGTTAACCCGCGCGCAGGTGTTTTTGCGCGTAGTACTGCCGCCTGCGCTTAAAAAAATCTGGCCCGCGCTGGTGAGCCAGATCGTTATCGTGATGCTCGGATCGGCGGTGTGCGGACAAATTTCCACCGCAGAACTTTCCTATGCAGCCAATCTGATACAGAGCCGTAATTTTCGCGCCTTTGAGGCATTTATTGTCGCCACCGGCATTTACCTGCTGCTGTCGATTCTGCTGCGTCATTTCCTGAACTGGTTCGGGCCACGATTTTTGTGGGGGCATTGAGACATGGTCGAATTTTCACTGTGGGATATTTTCCGCAACCTATTGCTGGCTGCGCGCTGGACCGTGGCGTTGTCGCTGATCGCCTTCATCGGTGGCGGCGTGGTAGACCTGGCGCTGCTGATCACGCGCCTGACGCGGGCGCCCGGCACGGCACTATTGGTGAGCGGTTATGTGCAGTTGTTCCAGGGCACGCCGTTGCTGATGCAGCTATTCCTCGCCTACTTCGGCCTCGCGCTGTTCGGCATCGACACGTCGGCCTGGTTTGCGGCTGCACTGGCGCTGACCCTTTACACCAGCGCTTTTTTGACCGAGATCTGGCGCGGTTGCGTCAACGCCATACCCACCAGCCAGTGGGAAGCGGCGCATAGTCTGGCGTTAACCTTCCGCCAGATGCTGCGTCATGTGATCCTGCCGCAAGCCTTCAAGATCGCGATCCCGCCCACGGTTGGTTTTCTGGTGCAGGTCATTAAGGGTACCGCACTCGCCTCGGTGATTGGTTTCGTTGAACTCACCAAAGCCGGCACCATGATTACCAACGCGACGTTCAAACCGTTTGTGGTCTATAGCTGTGTCGCACTGATGTATTTCGTGTTGTGCTACCCGGTGTCTCTGTACGCACACCGGCTTGAAAGGAAAATGAATCGTGGCCGATAACCCTTCCGCACTGATCAAAATCCGTCAACTGCGCAAATCCTTCGGCGCTAACGAGGTGCTCAAGGGCATCGATCTCGACGTTACGGCGGGCGAAGTGATTGCCATCATCGGCAAAAGCGGCTCCGGCAAAAGCACGCTCTTGCGCTGCATCAATGGCCTGGAAACCTTCCAGGCCGGTACGCTAACGGTGGAAGCCAAGCCGCTGGTCGCCGACAGCGCCGAGGCGATGCGCGCGCTGCGCCAGCGTGTCGGCATGATATTTCAAAGTTTCAATCTGTTTCCTCATTTGAGCGTTGGGCGTAACATCATGCTGGCGCCGATGCTGGTCAAAACGCTCGACAACAACGCTGCCGAACAAAAAGCACGCGCCTTGCTGGAACGCGTGGGCTTAAGCGACAAGTTCGACGCCTATCCCGATCAGCTTTCCGGCGGGCAGCAGCAACGCGTCGCCATCGCACGCGCACTCGCCATGGAGCCGGTCGCTCTGCTGTGCGACGAGATTACCTCAGCGCTTGATCCCGAATTAGTGGGCGAGGTATTGCGCGTGATCGAATCGCTGGCCGAGGCCGGCATGACGCTGTTGATGGTCACCCACGAAATGAGATTTGCGCGCAAGGTATCTGACCGCGTGGTGTTCATGCACGCCGGGCGCGTGCATGAAATCGGCACGCCGGAAAAGTTGTTCGGCAGCCCTGAGACCGCCGAGTTAAAGCAGTTTCTGTCGTCATTGCATGCCTGAATCGGCGCCGCGTTCCATGCCGTGAGCGTTCAGGCGCTTGAGCACCAAGCCGCCGAAACGCCAGCCGCTGTTGCACGCGCTACAATGGGCGGCGAACGTTTCCGGAATGCGGTACATGATATTTCGTCGACATTTTTTGCTGTTGTGGTGTGCGGCTCGCCTGGCTGCGCCCTGCATCGCCACCGCGCAGTCGCCCGCCGAAGCCTATCAGCCCCGCGCCGGCCAACCGGGCAAGGACGTGGTATGGATACCGTCACCCGATAGCACCGTCGAAAAAATGCTCGATATGGCGAAAGTCACGCCGCGTGATTTTGTGATTGATCTGGGCTCCGGCGATGGGCGTCTGGTGATCGAAGCCGCGCGCCGCGGCGCACGCGCGCACGGTGTTGAATACAACCCCGATCTGGTCGAGCTTGCAAAGCGCGCCGCCGCGGCTGCGGGCGTTGCCGACAAAGCGACCTTCGCACACGGCGATATGTTCGACGCGGATATTTCGCAGGCGACGGTGATGCCGTTGTTTCTGCTGCCATCGAATCTCGCCCAGCTCGCGGCAAAATTTCTACTGCTGAAACCCGGCGCACGCATCGTGTCGAACACCTACGAAATCGGCGGTGGCTGGGAGCCCGATGACACCGTACGCGCATTGCCGTGCCTAAGTTGGTGTATTGCATATCTGTATGTCATTCCAGCGCAAGCCGGCGGAACCTGGCAACTGGCCGAGGGCGAATGGCTGACGCTCGAGCAAAACTATCAAATGCTCTACGGCACGTACCAGATCGACAATGTGGCGGTGCAGATAGCGAACGGCCGCCTGCGTGGCGAAGACATCCATTTCACCGTGAATAACGTGGCCTACAGCGGACGCATCAACGGCAACAGCATGGCCGGCGTCGCTCACGGGCGCGTGGCACGCGACTGGAACGCGACGCGCATCACGCAGTAACGATAGAATGTCCATCGATCAGCCATTCAAAGGGAAACCGCGATGACAATGAAACGCATGGCCATTGAAATCGGCATGGGCACCGATATTCGTGGCGCGGATTACACCAAGGCAGCCGTGCGCGCGTTGCGCGACGCGCTGTGGCATAACTCGCTCAATGTGGCCGACGCGATCGGTAAGCCCACCGATTCCATGGTGGTTGAAGTGTTGATCGGCGTGCCGAAACCGGAGCGGGTGGACAAAGCCGAAGTGTTGAAGGTTTTGCCGCACGGCACCGGAACGGTCAAAGTGTTTGAAGGCGGACTGGAAATTTTTAACGATGCCGGCACCAGTTCGACCGTGCTTGCGCACGCGGCGGCTATTGTCCGCCTTGATGTGTAGGGAGTTGCCATGCCTCTCAAACGATTCATTCTGGAAATGGGCGCGGGCAACGATTTGCACGGCGGCGATTACACCAAGGCAGCGCTGCGCGCGGTGCAGGATGCTTTACATCATTCGTCGCTGGCATTTATACGTTCGCTCGGCCTTGATTCCAAAAAAATGCAGGTCGAAGTCACCATCGGTGTGCAAGAGCCGGACAAAGTCGATGCCAATGCCGTGAAGGCAAGCCTGCCGCACGGGCAAGTCACGGTAAAGGTCGTGAAAGGCGGTCTCAATTTGCCGGAAGAAGGCACGCACGACTTGGCGGTGATCGCCAGTGCCGCCGTTGCCGTGCGGTTTGATATGGGAGCGCCTTGATGAAAGCAATACAGATTACCGAGACCGGCGGCCCTGACGTGCTCAAGTACGTCGAACTGCCCACACCCAAACCCGGCCCCAATGAGGTGCTGGTGAAAGCGCACGCCATCGGTGTGTGTATGCCGGAAATCTATGTGCGCCAAGGCGTCTACGCCTGGATGCCGCCGCTGCCGGTGATACCCGGCATCGAGATGAGCGGCACGGTGGTTGAAGCGGGCAGCGCCTGCACCCAACTCAAAGTGGGACAAAAGGTGTTCGTATGCGCGCGCGAGTTTAAAGAGCGCGCCAACTGCTATGCCGAATACTTTGTCGGCCCGGAGCATTCGATTTACGCCGTGCCTGATGGCGTCGATCTCGATCAGGTGGCGGGCCTCGCGAATTATCAGGTGGCGTGGCATTTGCTGAATTCCGCACTGAAAGGGTTTCAGTATGACTCCGTGCTGGTAATTGCAGCGGCCGGCGGCGTGGGCGCGGCGCTGGTGCAGTTGGCCAAGGCATACGGCAAGCGCGTAATCGGCGTGGTCAGTTCACCGGAGCGCGCAGCCTTTGCACGGGCGCAGGGCGCCGACGACATCATCGACCGCAAACAAGGCAACGTCGTCGAGCAAACGCTGAAACTCACCAACGGGCGCGGCGTTGATCTGATACTCGATTGCGTCGGCGGCCCGCACATGACAGCGCTGTTTGAGGCGCTCGACCGCTTCGGCATGCTGCTGCTGTATGGCCGCATCGAGGGCTCGGCCAGCGGCAACATTCACGACGCCATTCACAAAAAACCCTGGCACAGCGGCGCTTTTCGCTACTTCACCATGCACACACTCGATGATTGGCCGGAACCGCGCGCGAAGTGCACGCATGATTTGCTGCGGCTGATGCTGGAAGGCAAGATCAAGGTGCCGATATACGACCGCATTCCACTCGCCGAAGCGCCGCGCGCGCATCGCGTGTTTGAGTCGGGCAAGGTGATGGGCAAGCTGATCATGAAGCCGTAGATTATAAGTATTTGTTTTTTAACAATAATATTTACACCCATCCATTCACGCAGTGCCGCCGCCTTTGCTTTGCTCAGGGGCGGTAGTGTATTCACGAATGTCATATTAGTGCTCACGTTCTACCCGATCCCGCATACGATCTACGAAGAAATCTGACGCCGGTCACTCTGGCGTTGTCGGGTTCCGTTCATATTGCCGGCGCAGCCTTCTATACAGGTGAACCACTCGCAACTTGATCGCACTAGCACACTCAGGTCTGC
>JAYUAH010000313.1:0-1944 GCA_043741415.1 Betaproteobacteria bacterium | reverse complement strand
CCATCACCTTTTTCGCGCGCGGCGGCATCAAAAGCGAAGAGGTACTGAAAGATGCCATCGATGTCTACGGACGCGTCAAACCGCAGCCGGGCATGGGTACGCACGTACTCACCGGCCCGGTCTACATCGAAGGTGCAGAACCCGGCGACCTGCTGGAAGTACGTGTGATCGATGTAAAGTTTCGCGTGCCCTATGGCGTGAATGCCACCAACAAAGGCAGCGGCGTGCTGCCCGACCTGTTGTCCGATCCGGTGTTCCGCATTATTCGTCTCGATCTCGAACGCAACGTAGCGCTATTCACACCCGAAATCGAAGTACCGCTGGCGCCCTTCATGGGCATCATGGCAGTGGCGCCGCCGGCGGATCAGGCAACCGTCAGCTCGCGGCCGCCCGGCATATTCGGCGGCAATCTCGACCTCAAGCAATTGACGCGCGGCTCGACGCTGTACCTGCCCGTGTTCAACGCCGGCGCATTGTTTTTCACCGGCGACGCGCACGCCACGCAAGGCGACGGCGAGGTCGACGGCACCGCCATCGAAACCTCACTCACCCCCACCTTCCAGTTCATCGTGCACAAGGCCAAGGGCAAAAACCTCAACTGGCCGCGCGCGGAAACGCCTACGCACTACATCACCATGGGTGTGGACCGTGATCTCAACATTGCGATGAAAGCCGCAACGCAAGAAGCGGTGAATTTCCTGATGCAGGAAAAAAGCTTGAGCGCGCGCGATGCCTATCAACTCGCCAGCATCGCGGTAGATTTTCGCGTGGCCGAAGCGGTTAATCTGAACCAGATGGTCTACGGCATGATTCCGAAAAACGTGTTCAAGAAATCGGCGTCGTACTGGCATAAACCGTAGGCGTTATTGAGAGACGCGCTGCCATACCTGAGCCACCGTATCATACGGGTCGTAGCGGCTTGCGCGCCCGCCCAGACAGCGATGCAAAAAATTTTCAGTCGCGCGTAAAAACGCGAGCCGATGCACCCACCAATCCGCGCCGTGGCCCATGTCCGCGACGGGCAGAAATTCAACCGGCTTGCCGGCACGCTTGAGTGCGTCAACCATACGCTGCGATTGATCGATGCGTACGCGCACATCCTTCGCACCGTGCACGATCAGCAGCGGGCCCTGCACGTTATTCGCGTGGCTCAGCGGCGACTTCTGCGTCATGTCTTCGCGGTCCTGCGCGATGGCCGGGTTGCCGACATAGTCGTGCCACAGCGACAGATCCGCTTTCCAGTACGGCGGAAACGATTCAATCAGTGACGCCAGATCCGTCGGGCCGGCGAGTGAAATGCCGCACGCAAATGTCTTCGGCGTTATAGTCATGCCCACCAGCGCCGCATAGCCGCCGTAGCTCCAGCCCATGATGGCCACGCGCGCCGGATCGGCAATGCCGCCGTCCACCGCCCAGCGTACGGCATCAATTAGATCGTCGTGCATTTTGCCCGCGAACTCGCCGATCGCCGCGGTTTGGAATTGCTTGCCGTAGCCGATGGAGCCGCGAAAATCCACTTGCAGCACCGCGTAGCCGCGATTGGCGAGGAACTGCGCGTTGTCGGCATCCACCGAACGGTAGGGATTGCCGCTGCGCATCCACGGCCCGCCGTGCACCAACAACACCATCGGCAATGGCTTCGCACTCACGCCGCGCGGCAGCGTGAGATAGCCGTGCAACGGCAAACCATCGCGGCTGGTAATAGTCACCGGCTGCATCGTCGCCAGCGCTTGCGCGGCAGCTTCCGCAGCATCCTCGGCCAGCAGGGTGTGCGTGCGCCGCGCGCGATTCAGCAGGTAGTAGCGCCGCGTCGCGCTGGTATACGTCATGATCACCATGCGTTGCTCGGTCGCGTCGATGCTAAGCAACTCCAGGCCGAACGGTTCGCTGCCTTGCGCTTTCAATAGGCTGTCGAGGTCCGCACGCAAGGTAGCATCGAGGATG
>JAYUAH010000312.1:0-4775 GCA_043741415.1 Betaproteobacteria bacterium | reverse complement strand
ATCGTTTTGGTTTTACGTGGGAGAAAATTCACGAAATCAATCCGAAAATCGTGATGGGTTCGATCAAGGGTTTTGGTTCTACCGGCCCGTATTCCGATTTCAAAGCCTACGAAAACGTGGCGCAGGCGATGGGTGGCTCGATGAGTACCACTGGAGTGCCTGACGGCCCGCCGTTTGTGACGGGCGCGCAGATCGGCGATTCCGGCACGGGCCTGCATCTGGCCATCGGCTTGCTGGCGGCGCTGCACCAGGCTGATCGCACGGGGCAAGGCCAGTATGTCGAAGTGGCGATGATGGACGGCGTAATGAATCTGTGCCGCGTGAAGTGGCGCGATCATCAGCGTTTGCAGCGCGGCGCTTTGAGCGAGTACTCGGTGCCCACGCAGCAGGGCATGGGCGACGTGCCGCGCGCGGGCAACGATTCCGGCGGCGGACAATTGGGCAATGCAATTCACTGCAAGCCGGGCGGCCCCAACGATTACATTTACGTGGTGGTGCAAGAGGCGGTGTGGGACGGTCTTGCGAAACGCATCGGGCCTGATATGGGTTTACCGGATTTGGCGAGCGATGCACGCTTTGCAAAAATTGGTGATCGCCGCAAGAATCAAAATGACATGTGGGCGCTTATTACCCAATTTGCATCGAACTACAACAAGCGCGAATTCATGGCGATCCTGAATCCGCTCGAAGTGCCGTGCGGTCCGATCATGTCTACCGAAGATCTGGCGACCGACGAACACATCCGTGGGCGCGAAATGTATGTCGAACTCGATCACCCGCAGCGCGGCAAGTGGTGGAACGTCGGTATGCCAATTAAATTGTCGGCGTCGCCGGCGGTAATCAAACGTTCGCCGACGTTGGGCGAACACACCGATGAAGTGTTGAAGGATGTGCTGGGTTACGCCGATGACAAAGTGGCGCAGATGAAATCAGCGGGTGCGTTTTCCTTGCCACCTAAAAAGGTGGCGTGAAGCTAAATCTTTTTTGACGCAGATGAACACAGATAAGGTCAAGAGCAATTGCCACAGAGGACACAGAGATCACAGAGGACCCCTCTCGGTTTTCCTCCGTGATCTCTGTGTCCTCTGTGGCTAATGAATTTAAGTATTTGTTTTTAAAATATAATTAGCCATAGAGGTGCATGTATGAAAATAGCAATTATCGGCCAGCAAGATTTCGGTAAATCCGTACTCGATGCCTTTCTCGCGCGCGGCGATGAAGTCGCCGGCGTGTTTTGCGCGCCGGAGAAACCCGGTGCCAAAGCCGATCCGCTACGTGCCGCGGCGGAAGAAAAAAAGCTCAAGGTGTTTCAGTTCAAATCGCTGCGCGAGCAGGATGCGCATGATGCGTTGAAATCGCTGAATGTCGATCTCGGCATCATGGCGTATGTATTGCAGTTTGCGCCGGATACCTTTGTGCATTTGCCGAAGCAAGGCATGATCCAGTATCACCCTTCGCTGCTGCCGAAATATCGCGGGCCGTCGTCGATCAACTGGCCCATTATGCGTGGCGATACCAAAACCGGCTTGACGATTTTCCGCCCGAACGAAGGGCTGGACGAAGGCCCGGTGATTTTGCAAAAAGAATGCGTGGTGGGTCCCGATGACACGCTGGGCGATGTCTACTTCAATCACCTGTTTCCGCTCGGTGTGAAAGCGATGCTGGAAGCCGCCGATCTGGTGATGGCCGGCAAGCACACGGAAACCGTGCAGGACGAGTCGCAAGCCAGTTACGAAGGCTGGTGCCGCGCGGCTGAATCACGCATTCACTGGGCGAGTCATGTCGATGCGGTGTACAACGTGATCCGCGGCTGCAATCCGGCACCGGGCGCGTGGACGCTGCTCAACGGCAAGAAAGTGCAAATATTCGACGCGCGCAAACATTTGTTCCGCCGTTTTGCCGATGTCGCCGGCAAGATGGGCGAAGTGTCATCGGTGAACGATCAAAGTTTTCGCGTCACCGCACAGGGCGGCCACATCGAAGTGCTGCGCGCGCGCGGCGAGGACGGCAAAAAGCTCTCCGGCGGCGATTTCGCCAAAGCCAACAACCTTGCCAACGGCATACTGTTTGATAGCTGATTTGAGCCAATAGCAACGCGCAGCGAAAAGGCCGGGGCATCCCGGCTTTTATTATTCACGCTGAGAAAAACGTAAGTATTTGTTTTTATTGAGTTTTTTGTTTTATCGATGTTGACCACCGATGCGGCTAACGCGCGGTCTATGCGCCGCCGACTGCGAAACCCGCTCAGCGCGTTGCAAGTGCGCATCAAGGCGTTCCATTGGCCACAAAAAAATCAAAAAAGAGTAAACTAAATCATATAATTGCGATATCTTGTTCGAGATAATTATCAAACATTTTCCGTGGCATGAACAATCCAGAATTGTGCGAGACCGAGCGCTGTCTTTGCGTCCTCCAAACGCCAGGGGTGCGGGCAGCCGTTAACATTTTTCAGCAGCGGAATCTGCCGCGCCAGGCGCCGCGACCGCCAATATCGCTGCCGGCGGACTTTGCCGTCCGAAGCAGCAATAATGCCCTTGCCAACAATCCTGAACAGCGGTATCAAAGCGTAGACCCGCAAGCCTCGCTGCTGTTTTTTTACCGGCCGTGCTGCACGGGCTTGCATACTGCGGCTTTTGCGACGGCACGCGCTGAGGAAGATCAAGAAAATCAGGAAGATCAAGAAGATCAGGAACATCAATGACCCGAGTGATGCAGAAATTCGAGATAACCAGCGCGACCGATGTGGGCCGCGTGCGTGCGCACAATGAAGACAGTATCGCGGCCAATCCTGAACTCGGATTGGCAACGCTGGCCGACGGCATGGGCGGCTACAACGCAGGCGAGGTGGCGAGCGGTATCGCGGTCGCCATGGTGCCCGCGGAAATTCGCAAGCTCAAAGAAGGCCAAAGCCTGAATGGCATGAGCGATGCCGATGTGCAGAAAATGATCGCGATGCAGGCGAGCAAGGTCAATGCGGCGATTTTTGCCGCCGCGCAAAATCAGAAGCAGTACTCGGGCATGGGCACTACGCTGGTGATCGCCTACTGGCACGGCAATCGCGTCACCATCGGGCACTTGGGCGATTCGCGTTGTTACCTGCTGCGCGGTACTGAAATTCGTTCACTGACCCGCGATCACTCGTGGATACAAGAGCAAATCGACGCCGGCCTGATGACCAATGAGCAGGCCCGCTTATCCAAGAAAAAAAATCTCGTCACGCGCGCCTGCGGCATTGATCCGAATGTCGTGCCCGAGGTGCACACGCATGAGGTGCAGCCCGGCGACATTTATGTGCTGTGCTCCGACGGTCTCTACGACATGGTGCCGGATGCCGATATTCAATTGACGGTGTCATCGTTGAAATCGAATCTGCCGCTGGCAGCGCAGCAATTGCTGCAGCAAGCCAACGACGGCGGCGGGCGCGACAATATTTCCGTCATTCTGGTGCACGTGTTGAAAACGGCGCCGGTGGGATTTTTTGCACGATTCAAAAACTGGTTTAAATAAGTTTCGGGGAAACAGTCATGGCAAAAGTGATACTCAGTCTCGAAGGCTCGGTGATCCGGGAGATGAATCTGGACAAGGAGCGCGTGACCATCGGGCGCAAGCCGCAGAATGACATCCAGATCGAAAATCTGGCGGTGAGCAGCGAACACGCGCGCATCGTCACCATACTCAACGATTCGTTCCTGGAGGATCTGGGTTCGACCAACGGCACGTTGGTCAACGGTAATCCGATCAAGAAGCACATCCTGCAGGACAACGATGTCATCGAGATCGGCAAGTACCAGCTCAAGTATGCCAGCGAGTCGTCGACGGGGAGCCAGACCTCGCCGGAAGAATTCGAACGCACCATGGTGCTGCGCATGCCGGCAACAGCCCAGCGCACGCCGCTCGTAAGAACAGATACCATGACGCGCCTGGTCACGGCTGAGGCGCCGCAGCAGGCCACGCCTGCTGCATCGCCTGCACCCGCAAAACCGGCAGCAGTCACGCCGGCCGCCGGCGTACAGCAGGCGTATATCCAGATCATGAATGGTCCGGGTGTGGGCCGCGAATCGGCACTCACGAAAAACTTAACCACATTGGGCAAGCCCGGCGTGCAGGTCGCGGTTATCACCAAGCGGCCGCAGGGGTATTTCATCACCCATGTGGAAGGTGCAAGTCACCCGATTTTGAACGGCGCGAAACTCGACGCGCAAGCCCATGCGCTGAATAACCACGATTTGCTGGAAATCGCCGGCGTCAAAATGGAGTTTTTCTTCAAGTATTCCTGACCTTGAACAGACGGCGCATGGCACCCTCCAGATGGCTTTTGCAACGGTATTTTACTACTGTGCGGACAACGCTCACAACAAGGAATATGTTTTTTAATCAAAGGGTTGTGCGCGAGCGTCCTGTCTGAGTCTAGCCGCGCAACAATGCCGGTGCGCGTGGTGAGCGTGGCGCTTGTAACAACCGGGTGACAAAGATGCGGCGGACGAGTTGGATGACGGAACATTTTTTCAGTCGGGCATCGGGCCGTGCAGCGATTACAAAGGATAGAGGCACTGCTATCATGGGTACGCAAGCGACACTGAAGGTTGCGCCGGGCGCGTGGTGGCGCGAAAGCCGGCTACCGAGCGATTTGGCTTTGCCCCACAGTGGCGCGTTCAAATTCGAGACGGGATCGCGATGCGGCTAAAAGTAATCGGTTGCAGCGGTGGCATTGGTGGCAGTTTGCGCACCACATCGCTGTTGCTCGATCATGACATACTGATTGATGCAGGCACCGG
>JAYUAH010000311.1:0-4778 GCA_043741415.1 Betaproteobacteria bacterium | reverse complement strand
GTTACTTCAGCGCGCCGAAAACGCGTTTGACGATATCGCTGGTGGCGCCGATCGGATTGGCGCGAAATGCTTTTTCTTCTTCGCCGATCATTAAGTACAACCCATCGAGCGATTTTTGCGTGACGTAGCCTTCGACGGTGGATTGATCTTTTTTCACCAGGCCAAACGTTGCAGCCTGTCCGGCAAGCGAGTTGTATTGTTGTGCCAGGCCCACGCGCTGCGTGGCGTTTTTGACGATCGGCAAAAAGCGCTGCGTGAGTTGTGTGCTGGTGGTGCGGCGGAAATATTCGGTGACCGAGGTTTCGCCGCCGGTGAGGATGCCCTTGGCGTCCTGTAAGCTCATTTTTTTCGCGGCATCGATCAGCAGTTGCTTGGCTTCCGGCACCGCGGCTTCGGCTGCGCGGTTCATTGACAGCACCAGTTCATCCGCCTGCTTGCCCATGCCGAAGGTGCGCATCATGCTTTCTGCTTTGCTCAGTACCGGCGGCAGCGGAATTTTCACTTTCGGGTTGTTGAAAAAGCCGCCGTCAACGCCCAGCTTGCTGACTGCGGCCGCGGCGCCGTCGGTCAGTGCCTGGCGCACGCCGCTGGCTGCGTCGGTGTTGCTGATGCCCGCTAGTTGCGCGTGAGCAAATGAGGTGATGACAGACAACACGAAAATACTCAGAATGCGGTTCATTGCTATTCCTTCAAGGTTGAACCCATAAGCTGATGGGCAAGCTGCGCTATCCTATGCTGTGCGTGCTCGCCGTAGCAATAGGCTGGGGTGCGTACGAGGTGTTTATTCACCAAACTTTGACGCCGACGATTACGCGCGCGCCAAATGCAACGTTTGCCTCGATCAAGGGCGAAACCATCGCGTTGAGCGGCCTGCGCGGCAAAGTCGTGCTGGTCAATTTTTGGGCCACCGATTGCCCGATTTGCCTCAAGGAAATGCCGCAACTCATCGCAATGCACCAAAAGTTTCAGGCGCGCGGTTTTGAAACCGTGGCCGTGGCCATGTGGTATGACCCGCCCAATCGCGTAGTGAGTTACGCGGACAAGCGCGCGCTGCCATTCAAAGTCGTGTTCGATCCGGTGGGCGAACACGCCAAGGCGTTTGGTGATGTGACGCTAACGCCGACAACGTTTGTGGTGGATAAGCGCGGCAACATTGTGGGGCGCTTTCTCGGCGAGCCGGATTTCGGTAAGCTGCACGAGCTGATTGAAAAGAAACTTACCGAGCCTGCCTGATCAGACCACACCCGCATCATGCGCCTGCTGATCCGCATGATAGCTCGAGCGCACCAGCGGCCCGCTTGCCGCATGCATGAACCCCAATTCGGCGGCTTTGGCGGCAAACATATCAAACATCGCCGGTTCCACGTAACGCAGCACCGGCAGATGGTGCACGCTGGGCTGCAGGTACTGGCCGATGGTGAGCATGTCAACGTCATGGGCGCGCAAGTCGCGCATGGTTTCGATGATCTCGTCGTCGGTTTCGCCGAGGCCCACCATGAGGCCCGACTTGGCGGGCAGATGAGGAAAGCGCGCCTTAAATTTTTTCAATAAAATCAAAGAGTTATTGTAATCGGCGCCGGGGCGCGCCTGTTTGTATAAACGCGGTACGGTTTCGAGGTTGTGGTTCATCACGTCAGGCGGGCAGGCGGCGAGAATGTCGAGCGCGATGTCGAGGCGCCCGCGAAAATCCGGCACCAGCACTTCGATGCGTGTCTGCGGCGAACGCGCGCGCACTTCGCTGATGCACGCTTTGAAATGCGCTGCGCCGCCGTCGCGCAAGTCGTCGCGATCGACGCTGGTGATCACCACATATTTGAGTTTCAACGCGGCGATGGTGTCGGCCAGATGCACCGGTTCGTCTGCATCGGGCGGCAGCGGGCGGCCGTGGCCCACATCACAAAACGGGCAGCGGCGCGTGCACAGGTCGCCCAAAATCATGAAGGTGGCGGTGCCTTTGCCGAAGCATTCGCCGATGTTGGGGCAGCTCGCTTCTTCGCACACGGTGTGCAGTTTTTGCTCGCGCAGGATGTGCTTGATCTCGCGAAAACGCGGACTGTCGGTGAGCCTCACTCTGATCCAGTCGGGCTTCTTTAACGGCGCGACGGGCACGATTTTGATCGGGATGCGCGCGGTTTTGGCGTGGCCTTTTTGTTTGACGCCGACTTCGCTCATGATTTTTCTCTTGCGTCGCTCAGCACGTGCAACAAATGCGGCGTGAGTTTTTCGCCCACGCTTTCCAGCGTGTCGGTGATGCCGAGCGCGCGCGTTTGCGTCACGGCTAAGCCGGCGTATCCGCACGGGTTGATGGCTTGAAAGGGGGTGAGGTCCATATCGATATTGAGTGCGAGTCCGTGGTAGCAGCAGCCGTTTCTCACGCGTAAGCCCAGGGCGGCGATTTTTGCATCGTTGACGTACACGCCCGGTGCGTCCGCGCGGTAGCGCGCCGTGATGCCGTAACTGCTGAGTAAGTCTATCACGGCGGCTTCCATCTGCCGCACCAGCGCGCGCACGCCGAGATGGCGGCGCTTCAAATCCAGCAGCAGATACACCACCAATTGTCCGCGGCCGTGATAGGTGATTTGTCCGCCGCGATCTACTTTGATCACTGGGATGCCGGTATCGGCGCGCAGCAAGTGTTCGGGCTTACCCGCCAGCCCCAGCGTGTAAACGGGCGGGTGCTGCGTGAGCCAGATTTCGTCGGGCGTGTTGGCGTCGCGTGCGTTGTTGAAGGCCTGCATGGCGTGCCAGGTGGGCACATAGTCGGTGAGGCCCAGATGGCGCAGTGTGGGATCGGCGGAATTCACGTTATTGAAAATTGTTGTTCAGTTGTTCAATCGCAGGAACGGTAGCACAATGCCGCCTTTCACGGTCTATGCGAACTCACCATCTCATGTTGGTCATGCCAAGCAAAACTTTTGTACGGGTGCTTGTGGTCATCGCGGCGTGCGCGAGCAGCGTCGCCGTTGCTGCCGACACGCGCACCTATAGCGCCGATCTGGCGACGCTGTTTAACGAAACCCAGCGCGTGGTGGCGGTGCGTGACGCTTGTATCACGGCGCAACCGGCGAAGCGCGATGAGTTCGCGAGCGCCTATCAGGAGTGGCTCGCGCGCCATGTGCGTATCGTCGATGATCTGGACAACCGCTTTGCGGCCATTGTCAAACGCGCGTCGAAGGACCAAGCGGATTACTCCAGGAACTACGGCAAGTATCAGTCCGAGGTGTTGCAACTGCGTGAAGACAACAAAAAGGCGCTGCTCGCCGACAAAGAAAAGCTTGCGAAGCAGTGCGCGGAATTGCCCGATTATCTGCGGCATTCCAAATCCGATATTCCTGCGCTGTTTCCGGCGGAGTTCAAAAATATCTACCGCGTGCGCTAACGCATCGGGGTATATCATAAGTGTTTGTTTTTAAAATGTTTTTTATTATTTCGCTGGTGCTATGCGCGGTGCCGGCGCGGGCTGCCGCCGCGCGCGACGACGTTGAAATACAGCACTGGATCAACAAACACGCGCAGCACGCCGCCAGTGTGGAAGTGCCGGCCGCGCGTTATCGCGTGGTCGGCGATCTGGATGGCGACGGGCGCGATGACGTCGCTGTGCTTTATACCTTGAAGCCACGCACAGGCAGGCGCGGTGAATCGCGCCACCTCGCGACCTTCAAACGTTACCGTGAGGGCCTGCGCTATCACGCGCATGTGCTGGTGAGCGGCCCCGGCGCGGGCGAAGCCAATCGCGTCACCATCCTGGATCGTGCGGTGGTGGTGGAAATGCTCACCTTCGGGCACGGCGATGCAGCGTGTTGCCCGACGCGTGCCACCACGCGGCGTTATCGCATGGCTGCGCGCAAATTGGCGCTGATTGGGGCGGAAACGGGCAAACGCGTGCGCTAAGTAAAACCGAGGTCACCGGAATGCGTAGTAGCACGCGCCGCACAGGCGTAAAATGCAGCCTTTTATTCAGGAGCAATACCATGGGCAGAGGCGACAAGCGTACGGCAAAAGGCAAGCGCACCAAGGGTTCTTATGGCAATTCGCGGCCGCAGGGCGAAAAAGCGGTTAAGTCAGTAGCCGCCAAGAAGAAGACCGCGAAGAAGGGCTGATCCGGCGTTGTAGTGCCAATGTAGCTATAGCACCTTGACCACCAATGGGTGGTCGCACAACGCTTGATACAGCGCGTCGAGTTGTTGCCGCGACGTGGCGCGGATGGTGCAGGTGAGGCCCATGTACTTGCCCTTGCTGCTGGGGCGCATTTCCATGGTGCTGCCGTCGTAGTCGGGCGCGTGCTGCTTCACCACGTCGAGTATAGCCTGCGCGTAACCCGCGCGCTGATAGCCGATAATTTTCAGCGGGAAATCACACGGAAACTCCAGCAGGTTGGCGGACTGTGCTGACGTGGGGTCTAGCGTCATGGCGTAGCTTGTGTTGCGGCGTGTGTTGAGGCTTAGCGGGCGCGCATCACATCGCGCTTGAATTCCTGATACAGCGTGTGCATTTTGCGAAACAGCATGCCCGGCTTGCCGTCGCCCACCGGCTTGCCGTCGAGCGTGGTGATCGCGAGCACTTCCCGGGTGGACGAGGTGAGCCACAGCTCGTCGGCGCCCCTCACTTCCCGTTCCGCGACCTTGCGCACTTCCGTGGGAACGTTCTTCGCCGCCGCGAGCTCGATCACGACGTCGTAGGTGATGCCGGGCAGCATCAGGTGGTTCTTCGGCGGCGCAAGGAGCCTGCCGCCCTTGACCGCGAAAACGTTGCTCGCCGAGGCCTCGGTGAGCCAGCCG
>JAYUAH010000310.1:0-4778 GCA_043741415.1 Betaproteobacteria bacterium | reverse complement strand
CAGCGTGCAAATCGTCGCACAGCGGGTGCGCGGCAGCCGTGTTGTAAAATTGGATGTTATTGATGATGGTCCGGGCGTGCCACCCACCGTGCGCAGCGGCTTGTTCGAGCCGTTTGTGACGTCGGCGCCGGGCGGTACCGGCCTCGGTTTGTACATTGCGCGGGAGTTATGCGCGGCCAATGGCGCGACGTTAGACTACGTCGAGAGCTCCGCGGGCGCGCAATTCACATTGACATGCAGGGCGGGCGCATGAACGCAAAGAGTCAGGTTCTGGTGGTCGATGATGAAGCGGATATCCGCGAGCTGCTGGGGCTGACCCTCGCGCGCATGGGTGTGGATTCGCACGGTGCGGGCACGCGTGCTGAAGCGCTGGCCTTGCTCGCCGTCAACAACTATGACCTGTGTCTAACGGATATGCGGCTGCCCGATGGCGACGGCCTCACCGTGCTCGAATATGTGGCGAAAAATTATCCGCACATCCCGGTGGCGGTGATTACCGCGCATGGCAGCACGGAAAACGCCGTGGCGGCGCTCAAGGCCGGCGCCTTCGATTATCTGGCGAAGCCGGTGTCGCTGGAGCAACTGCGCGCGTTAATACGCTCCGCGCTGAACTTGCCACGCGGCGGTGATGCGCCGGTGGCGCATGATGCGAATGGTACGTCCGCGCCGGTCGGTACCGCGCTGCTCGGCCATTCGCCACTGATGCAGCAAGCGCGGTTGATGATCGACAAGCTTGCGCGCAGTCAGGCGCCGATACACGTTACCGGCGAATCGGGCAGCGGCAAAGAACTCGCCGCGCGCTCCATCCACGATAAAGGCTCGCGTCAGGCGGCGCCGTTCGTACCGGTGAATTGCGGTGCGATCCCGGAAAACCTGATGGAGTCGGAATTTTTTGGCTACAAGAAGGGTGCGTTCACGGGGGCCGCGGCCGATCGCGATGGTTTTTTTCAGGCGGCCAGTTCGGGCACTTTGTTTCTCGATGAGGTGGCGGATTTACCGCTGCCGATGCAGGTCAAGCTGCTGCGCGCGATTCAGGAAAAAAAGGTGCGCAAGGTGGGTTCCACCACCGAGGAAAACGTCGATGTGCGCATTATCAGCGCCACCCATCGCAACCTTGCGGACGAAGTGAAAAACGGCACCTTCCGGCAGGATTTGTATTACCGGCTTAATGTGATCGAGTTGCGCATGCCGAGTTTGCGCGAGATGCGCGCAGACATTCCGCTGCTGGCGCAGATGCTGCTGCGGCGTTTGTCGAGCGGCGGTGTGGCGCCGCGCCTGTCGGATGATGCGTCGACGGCGCTACAGGCCTACGACTTTCCGGGCAATGTGCGGGAATTGGAAAACGTGCTCGAGCGCGCGCTGACGCTGGCGAGCGGCAACGAAATTACCGGTGCGGATTTACAGTTGAGCGGTGCGCGCTCTGCGGCAGAAGACGCGGTTGCGGATCGGGATACCTCGAGCCTGTCGCTGCCCGAAAAACTCGAGAGCATCGAGCGCCAGGCGATCATGGCGGCGCTCGAAAAAGTGCACTACAACCGCACCGCGGCGGCCAAATTGCTGGGCGTGAGTTTTCGTGCGCTGCGCTACCGCATGGAGCGCCTGGGCATCAAAGACGAGCTCGACGCGAAGCGCTAAGCCGAGCTTCCCGTGCGCATTGCTAACGACGGTTTGGTGGAGGGCGTGCGCTACGTGTCATCGCCCAACTATGATGCGCGGCCGACGGATGCGCGCATCGAGTTGGTGGTGGTGCACAACATCAGTCTGCCGCCGGGGGAATTCGGCGGCACGGGCATTATCGATTTATTTCTTAATCGCCTGGCGCCGGCGGCGCATCCGTATTACGCGGGCATTGCGCATCTGCGCGTGTCGGCGCATTTTCTGCTACGGCGCGACGGTGAATTGGTGCAGTTCGTGCCGTGCACGCAGCGTGCTTGGCACGCCGGGGTGTCGAGCTGGCGCAGGCGCGAATGCTGCAATGATTTTTCAGTGGGCATAGAGATGGAGGGCGCAGACGATGTCCCCTATGAAGACGCGCAATACGCGTGCCTGCAAAGCCTGCTAGCCGCGCTGAGCGCGTGCTATCCCATAGTAGATGTCGCCGGGCATGCGGATATCGCGCCGGGCCGCAAAACCGATCCAGGTGCAGCGTTTGATTGGTCAAAAATAAAAAACTCAATAAAATAAAATACTTAGAATTTTATTCCATTTGGGCACGCACTTTAGCCCGGTTGCGGCATCAGAGTCGCCTAATTCTTGAGCAGATAGCCGACCGCTCACTGGTTTTGGGCCGCGTTCCGGCATATCAGTTGCCTAAATTTTGTGCACTGAATCCGGCTCTTAGCGACGGTTCTTGCTGTTTTTCAAGAGCTTTTCAGAAAACTGCAAAAACCTGTTGCGTTATCAAAACCTCGACACTAGAATTCGATACAAATCCGGCAAGAACCACAAGATGTAGTGGTAAGTAACGAAGCAACAGGGATCCAGTCATTGCGATAGGTTCGAACGCTGGCGAGACTGTCCAGATACTCTGGAAATCGCGCCGTGGCACGGTCTTTAGGCGGCATCGGTAGCATCGGTGGCATCGGTAGTATGGCCAAGCGTTCGTCGATATGTTGGACTTCGTGGTGATGGTCGCTGTGTGCATCGCTTACCGCCGCTTCGCGGGGTGCGGCACTGCTTGACGGGAGGGGGCGGCGCGCAGTGACGTGCAATTGTGCAAAATTGTGCACGATTGTGCAATTGAGTCGTAGGTCACGGTGCTCGTGGCAGATAAAAACTTATAACTAGCTAGAGGTCACCCATGCAACTGGCAACCGAAACCGTTCAGTCTGTTCCCGTATCGACACATGTCGTTGTCGACGTTACCCCTGAACGCGCGGCGGACTATGCACAATACAAGGTGATCCGACGAAATGGCGCAGTGGTTGGTTTCGAGCCGCCCAAGATCGCGGTGGCCGTGACCAAAGCGTTTATCGCCGTCAACGGCGGCCAGGGCGCCGCCTCGGCGCGGGTGCGCGAGCAAGTGGTGCAACTCACCGAAAACGTGGTCAATGCGTTGATGCGCCGCCAGCCCTCGGGCGGCACGTTTCATATCGAAGATATCCAGGATCAGGTTGAACTCGCGCTGATGCGGGGCGGCGAGCACCATGTGGCGCGCGCCTATGTGCTATATCGCGACGAGCGTACCAAGGAGCGCGCGCGTCAGCGTGAAGCGCAGCAGGCCGCGGTCGCCGCCTTAGGTCACAATAAGCCCGGTATCAACGTCACCGAAAACGGTGTTTCCACGCCGCTGGACGTGGTGCGCATCAGTGCGCTGGTCACCAGCGCGTGCGAGGGCTTGGGCCGTGAAGTCACCGCGCAGGCGGTGATGGAAGGCATGCAGCGCGATCTCTACGACGGCGTGCCGATGGAAGAAGTGCGTCGCTCGCTGATACTCGCCGCGCGCGCCCTGATCGAGCAGGATCCGAGCTATACCTTTGTTACCGCGCGTCTGCTGCTGCACACGCTGCGCATGGAGACGCTGGGTGTTGAGGCCACGCAGGCCGATATGAACGCGCTCTACGCCACGTACCTGCCGGAGTTCGTGAAAAAAGGCATCGCGGCCGAGTTACTGGACGAGCGTCTGGGCGACTATGACCTCAAGGCGCTGGGGGCGGCGCTGGATGCAACGCGCGATCTGAAGTTCACCTATCTCGGCTTGCAGATTTTGTATGATCGTTATTTCCTGCACATCGAAGGTCAACGTATCGAGCTGCCGCAGATTTTCTACATGCGCGTGGCGATGGGTCTCGCGTTGAATGAACCGGAAGGCAGCCGCGAAGCGCGCGCCATCGAGTTTTACAACGTGCTGTCGTCGTTTGATTTCATGAGCTCCACGCCGACCCTGTTCAACTCGGGCACGCGGCGTTCGCAGTTGGCCAGTTGCTATCTCACCACCGTGGCGGACGACCTCGATGGCATTTACGAGGCGATCAAAGAAAACGCCATGCTGCAAAAGTACGCCGGTGGCATCGGCAACGACTGGACGCCGGTGCGTGCGCTGGGCGCCTACATCAAAGGCACCAACGGCAAATCGCAGGGCGTGGTGCCGTTTCTCAAGGTGGTGAACGACACCGCCGTGGCGGTGAATCAGGGCGGCAAGCGCAAGGGCGCGGTGTGCGCCTACCTTGAGACCTGGCACCTCGACATCGAGGAATTCCTGGAGCTGCGCAAGAACACCGGCGACGACCGGCGCCGCACGCACGACATGAACACCGCGAACTGGATACCGGATCTGTTCATGACGCGCGTCATGCAAGACGCCGGCTGGACGCTGTTCTCGCCCGCCGACGTGCCCGATCTGCACGACAAGGTCGGGCGCGCGTTCGAGGAGGCCTATGTCACTTATGAAGAGCGTGCGGCGCGCGGCGAGATCAGGCTGTTCAAAAAGGTCCGGGCTATCGACCTGTGGCGCAAGATGCTCAGCATGTTGTTCGAGACCGGCCATCCGTGGATCACCTTCAAGGATGCGTGCAACCTGCGCAGCCCGCAGCAACACAGCGGCGTGGTGCACAGCTCCAACCTGTGTACCGAAATCACCTTGAACACCTGCGCCGATGAAATCGCGGTCTGCAATTTAGGATCGATTAACCTGCTCGCGCACCTCAAGGACGGCGACATCGATCGTGAAAAGTTGCAGCGTACCGTGCGCACGGCGCTGCGCATGCTCGACAACGTCATCGACATCAACTACTACGCCGTGGACAAGGCGCGCAACGCCAACTCTCGGCACCGGCCGG
>JAYUAH010000309.1:0-1948 GCA_043741415.1 Betaproteobacteria bacterium | reverse complement strand
TTTTCGATACCTTCAATCGCACCGTTGTTCATGGTAGCCTGCCGGTGGGCGCTGACGTTTTGTACCAACTCAACGCGAGCGGCCAGATTCAGCGTATCTACATCCTGCGGCCAGAAGAACAGGCCCGCCTCGATCAGGCTAAAAAGTAACCTAAGAGCGTTTGCTTGGCGAAAGTCTATATCAAGACCTTCGGCTGCCAGATGAACGAGTATGACTCGGACAAAATGGCGGACGTGTTGCGTGTGTCGCATGATATGCAACCGACGGATAATCCCGCCGAAGCCGATCTGATTCTATTCAATACTTGCTCGGTGCGCGAAAAAGCGCAGGAGAAGGTGTTTCACGACCTGGGTCGCGTGCGCGATTTCAAGCGTGACCATCCGCACGTACTGATCGGCGTCGGCGGTTGCGTCGCCAGTCAGGAAGGCGCGTCGATTGTTACCCGCGCACCGTACGTAGACTTGGTGTTCGGTCCGCAAACGCTGCATCGGCTGCCGCAACTGATCGATGCGCGCCGCAAGACGGGAAAATCGCAAGTCGATATTTCGTTTCCTGAAGTCGAAAAGTTTGATCATTTGCCGCCGGCGCGGGTCGAAGGCGCAACCGCCTATGTATCGATCATGGAAGGCTGCAGCAAGTACTGCACCTTCTGCGTAGTGCCGTACACGCGCGGTGAAGAAGTGTCGCGCTCGTTTGAAAGTGTGCTCACCGAAGTGGCCGAACTAGCGTTGCAAGGGGTGAGGGAAATTACCCTGCTGGGTCAAAACGTCAACGCCTATCGCGCCAAGACCGAGGAGGGCGCCGCCGCCGATTTTGCGCTGCTGCTGGAATACGTGGCAGAGATTCCCGGCATCGAGCGCATCCGCTACACCACCTCGCACCCCAAAGAATTCACCCAGCGGCTAATCGATGCTTACGCGACAATTCCCAAGCTGGTGAACCAGGTGCACCTGCCGGTGCAGTCGGGGTCGGATCGCGTGCTGGCGGCGATGAAGCGCGGCTACACCGTGCTGGAGTTTAAATCCATCGTGCGCCGGTTGCGCGCCGTCCGCCCGGACGTTTCAATTTCGTCGGATTTCATTGTTGGCTTTCCCGGTGAAAACGCTGCCGATTTTGAAGCGACGATGAAACTCATTGACGACATTAAATTCGATGGCTCCTACAGTTTTGTCTACAGCCGCCGTCCCGGCACGCCGGCCGCCGATCTCGCCGACGACACGCCTGAAGCGGTAAAGCTTTCCCGCGTGCAACGTTTGCAAGGTACAGTGGATGAATACCAGCAATCGATCAGCCGCGGCATGGTCGGCACGCGCCAACGCGTGCTGGTCACCGGCCACGCGCGTAGAGCGCATCAACTCGCCGGCCGCACCGATAACAATCGCGTCGTCAATTTCGACGGCGCCGCAGCGCTGATCAATCAATTTGTCGAGGTCACCATCACCGAAGCGTTGCGCTATACACTGCGCGGCGAAGTTACTGAGGACGCACGGGCTGTTGCATAAAAACTGTTGAAAAACAATAATTTAGAGTTAAGCTTCACACCCGTCAATAATCAGCGACTGGCCAACTTGTGCGGCGCGCTGGACGAAAATCTGCGTCGCATCGAAGACAACTGCGAAGTGACCATCGCGCGGCGCGGTGAACATTTCACCGTGACCGGCACGCTGGAAAAAACGCGTGTTGCCGCGCGCGTGCTCGAATCGTTTTATGGCAAAGCCATACACGCGTTGCATCCCGAAGACCTGCAACTCGGCTTGGTACAGGCTGCGCACGCCATGGCCACCCACAGCGCTAGCGGCGAACCGATATTAATTACGCGCCGCGCCGATTTGCAGGGCCGCACGCCGCATCAGGTCGAGTATCTGAAAAAGATACAGGCGCACGACATCACCTTCGGCATCGGTCCGGCGGGCACCGGCAAAACCTATCTCGCGGTGGCGTGTGCAGT
>JAYUAH010000308.1:0-4785 GCA_043741415.1 Betaproteobacteria bacterium | reverse complement strand
CGCGCGTGATCTTGGTGTCGTCCGCGCCATCAAAAATACCGCGCACGATGAATTGCCAATCACCGGTGTAAATCGCACCGCGCAGCGGCACCACGTCGCCGATTTTGAAACCATATTGATCCGCCAACTGGCGCCCGATCAGCGCGCCTTTGCGATCGCGCAGCCACGCCTGGCGTTCGTTTTCGGGCAGCAAAAACTCAGAATACAAATCGAGATAATTCGCGCTCACCGCAAACTGTGGAAAGAAATTTTTGGGTTCTTTGTAAATGCCGCCGAACCAGGTGGAGCGCGCCACCGTGGTCACACCGTCCACCGCGCGTATGCGCGATTCATAACTCACCGGCAGCGTAAACGCCAGCGAAATCGAGCTGCGAGTAATCAAGCGCGTTTTCGATGCCGCATCGGCGCCCGCATACCAGGCATCGACCACGGTCTGCAACAACCCATACGCCAGCACCGCAATCAACAAGCCGAACACGGTCAGCCCCGTGCGTATTTTGTGGCGCAGTGCGTTGCGGATGATCAGTTTGAGGGCATGCATGGCGCTATCAACTTAGACCGTCGGCGGCTCCAGAATCAATTCGCCTTTTTCCAGATAAATCAGGCGCCGCGCTGTTTTTGCGGCATGCGCATCGTGCGTGACCATGACAATCGTCGTGCCCAATTCGGCATTCAACCGCTGCAACATGCCCAGTATATCGGCGGCCGATTGCCGATCCAGATCGCCGGTGGGCTCGTCGGCGACGATCAGCGCCGGATCGCTGATCACCGCGCGCGCAATCGCCACCCGCTGCTGCTGCCCGCCGGAAAGCTCCGACGGATAATGGTCTTTGCGATCGGTCAACCCGACCATGGCCAGGGTCAAATCCACACGCTCGCGGCGCTCGGCGCGTGTGAGATGCGTCAGCGTCAAGGGCAGCTCCACGTTCTCAAACGCGCTCAACACCGGCATCAGGTTGTAGAACTGAAACACGAAGCCGACATTTTGCGAGCGCCAATCGGCGAGTTCCGCTTCATTCAGCGCCGTGATATCCAGGCCGCCCACCCGCAACAAGCCGTGATCCGGTTTATCAATGCCGGCGATCAGATTGAGCAGCGTGCTTTTGCCCGAACCGGAAGGCCCCATCAGCGCCGTGAACTCGCCGCGCTGAATATCCAGCGTGATATCGGTCAACACCGGCACCGCCTGCCCGCCCCGGTAATATGACTTGGCGAGGTTGCGTATCTCTACAACAGGTTGTGCATCCGCCATGTCTATCGCTACTTGGCGGCCACGCTAACTGCGGCGCCGTCGTGCAAGCGCTCGGAAGGCTTCACCACGACTTTGTCACCGGGCTTCAAACCCTGCTTAACCTCCAGCACTTCGCCGTAAGTCGCACCGGTTTGCAGTAGCGTTTCAACGGCCTTGCCCTCGCGCACCACATACACCACGCGGCGCCCTGCGCGTTCGACAATCGAGGTGGGTGCAACCACCGTGCGCGGCGCACGCTCGCCCGCCGGCGTTTCCTTCGATAAAAACGCCACCTTGGCACTCATTTCCGGCAGGATGCGCGTGTCTTTGTCGACAAAGCGCACCTTCACATTCACCGTCGCCTTGGCGCGATCCACCGTCGGCACCGTGCGCGTGACCATGCCGCGAAAGCGCTCGCCGGGCAGCGCATCGAGTTGAATCTCGCAGGGTTGCTCCAGTTTGACCTTGCCCACACTCGCTTCCGACACGTCCGCTTCGACTTCCAGCGTACTCATGTCGGCCATGGTCACCACCGCCCCTTGCGCACCGCTAGCGGATGAGAGCGGCGTAATCATATCGCCGACGTTGGCGTTTTTAGTGAGCACCACGCCGTCGAACGGCGCGCGGATCTGCGTTTGATCCACCCCCACCTGCGCCGCGCGCGCATTCGCCTGCGCCACGGCAATCGACGCCTTGAGCCCGGTGATGGCCGCGCGCGCTTTTTCCACGCGCGCCACCGTCACATCGTGCGCCGCCGCCGACACAAAATTTTTCTTCAGCAAATCGGCAGAGCGCTCCAGCGCGCGCTGCGCATCGCGAAACTCCGCCTCGCCCTGCTCCAAATTCGCGCGCGACAAACTCACATTCGCCTGCGTCTGCTGCAAGGTGGCCATCACGTCTTTGTTTTCCAACCGCGCCAGCACCTCGCCTTCGCGCACCACGCTGCCTTCGCGCACACCCAGCCACTCGAGCCGCCCGGTCGCTTTCGAAGCCACCGCGGCCTTGCGCTGCGCGACCACGTAGCCGGTGGCATTGAGTTGCGTATTCGCTTGTGACGGATACGCCTGCGTCACCACCGCGACTTCAACCGGAATCGCTGCGCGACCACTCCAATAAAAATACGCGGCAGCACCGGCGGCCAACAGCGCAAGCAGCAGCCACCAGCCTAAGTGGCGACGGCGGCGCGTTGGAGCAGTCGCACTGCGGTCAATTCGCAATCGGGAGAGGTCTTCGCCAGCCATGATGTAAAATTAGAAAATTGTTTAACATCAAATACTTACAATATGTTACTCAAACACAGTGTAGCAGGAATGCTGCGCCGCGACAGAGCCGGCCGGTTTGCGCGCCAGCGGCGTTCGGTTACAGTCACGCGCAACCTGATCATGGAGAATTGCAGTTGCTAAAAGTTCGCAAGACCGGCGCCGCACTCGGTGCGGAAATTCAAGGCATCGATCTATCAAAAGATATCAACGACGCCACCTTCAAACAAATCGTTGATTTGTGGCACGAACACGAAGTCGTGTTTTTTCGCGATCAAAAACTCACGCCCGCGCAACACGTCGCCTTCAGCCGCCGCTTCGGCGAACTTGAACTGCACGTGCGCAAGGATTGTTGCCGGCCGGGTTACCACGAATTGTTCGTGGTCTCCAACATCATCAATGACGGCAAACCCATCGGCTCGCAAGACGCGGGCCTGTTCTGGCATTCGGACTTGTGCTACCTCGCAGTGCCCAGCCGCGGCTCGTTATTTTACGCACTCGAAGTGCCGCACGATGCCGGCGGCAAACCGCTCGGCGACACCAAATTCGCCAGCGCCACCGCCGCCTACAACGCGCTGCCCGAAGCCACCCAACAAAAAATCACCGGCCGCAAAGCCATGCAGTCCTACAAAAAAGGCTACTACCGCGAGCGCAACGCCGGCCCGCGCAAGCTACTCACCCCCGAACAGGAAGCGCGCACACCCGATGTAGCACACCCCATCGTGCGCACGCATCCTTACAACGGCAAGAAATGTTTATTCGTGAACGAAGGCTACACGGCGGGTATCGCCGGCATGGCGGGCGCGGCAGGCGACGGATTACTCAAAGAATTGATTGCGCATTCCACCCAACCGGAATTCGTCTATCAGCATTCGTGGCACGTCGGCGACTTTTTATTGTGGGACAACTGCCTGGTGCAGCATCAAGCGGTGCACAATTACCAACTGCCGTTGCGGCGCCATATGGAGCGGACAACGTTGACGGGGACGGCGCCGTTTTAGTGTACTTGTAGGGCGGGAAGAGCGCAGCGTATCCCGCCGTTCGCGTTGTGCATAAGCTATTTGAGCAGAACCATCCCGCCTTTTGCTGCCTGTTTGTCGAAAGTCACGATGCGCTCACAACCCGCGGCATTCGCTGTTCGCTCTATCAAACAATCGGCGAAATCCGCTTGAGTCGACTCGAATAAACGCAGCGCTTTCCAAACGGTCTCCACATCCTGAACCACAATTTGCTGGATACTCAGGATGCGCCGCAAAATATCGGTAATTTCCCTGCGCGTGGCGCCGTAGCAACTCTCGCTGACCCAGATCACCTCAACCAGAACAACCAGCCCGACGAAGCCCGGCGCGGAGCTGCTGAGTTCGTTCTCGATAAACACGGTCGCTCGCCGTGACTGAATAGCGTCATCTTGAGCGATGTAGCGCACGAGCACATTGGTGTCGATGCCAATCACCGGCCGGCACCCCGCGCCCGCACGGCGGCGTTCATGTTTTCAACACTGACCGGCTTGGCAGGCTTACGCAACAATCCCTTCAGTGATCGCACGTCCTCAACGGCCGGCTTAATCGCATACCCGCCGCTTTCAAGCTCGACAAACTCAACCCGATCACCCGCGTCCAGGCCGAGCCGCTGCCGCACATCCAGCGGAATCGTCACCTGCCCTTTGGTCGTCATGGTTGCAGTGGCCATATCGCAGTCCTTTCCATACTCTTAAAATCTTACTATATAGTAAGATTTATGATTTGGCAATCGCGCGCTCGACGTTTTGACTCAATGGTGCCGCGATCCGTGCCGCCATGCACTTTGCCGATCCCGCGCCCGACAAACGGTGGGGTACGTTGACTGGGACAGCGCGGTTTTAGGGGCGTGCGAGAGGTAGCGCCGGGCTTTCGGAAGCGGGCACAAACCGCCACACTTTCGCCGTATCTTCATCAAAAGCACCGAGATACAGCGCGCGATCTGGCACCGATTCATTTGTCACCGTAATACTCATGGTGGCAGGTGATATGCGCGCAGCGTCGAAATAACCCTTCAAGAGGAATATTCCGTCTGGGAGAGCATAGAGTTGCGATCGCAAGTACCCGCCAGTATCGGCAAACAAAGCGCTTTCAACCCTTTTACCGCCTTTCCCGGCGAGAACGACGCTGCGCTTGTATTCGGCAAGGTATGGATGAGAAGCTTACAGCTCAAGCATCAGATCAGCATTTGAACCCGGGAGACTCACCTTGGCCACATTCGCCGGTGGAAATAGGAATGCCCATGCCAAGAGAGAGGCTAAGCCGAAAAACAGCAATC
>JAYUAH010000307.1:0-1958 GCA_043741415.1 Betaproteobacteria bacterium | reverse complement strand
GAGTGAGGCGGATTTTCTGCTGATCGAATCGACCTACGGCAACCGCCTGCATCGCCCGATGGCAGAAACGCTGAACGAACTCGAACACGCCATCACCGATACGCTCGTGCGCAAACATGGCAACGTGATCGTGCCCGCCTTCGCCGTCGGGCGCGCGCAGGAAATACTGTATCTGCTCGCCGATCTGCGTCGCAAAGGCCGTCTGCCGTCGCTGAAAATTTACGTCGATTCGCCGCTGGCGACGCAAGCCACTGAGATCACACTCAAGCACATGGCGCTACTCGATCCCGGCACCGCCGAAATCATGAACTGGGCCCAGCAACACAACAGCGGCATGCGGGTGCACTTCATACAGACGGTGGAAGAATCCATCGCACTGCGTGAGATCAAACACGGCGCGATCATTATTTCCGCCAGCGGCATGTGCGACGCCGGGCGCATCAAACACCACTTGCGCGACAACCTCGGCCGCCGCGATTGCAGCGTGCTCATCACCGGCTTTCAAGCCGCCGGCACGCTGGGCCGGCGCATCGTCGATGGCGAAAAAACCGTGCGCATTTTTGGCGAGCTGGTGGACGTGCGCGCGGATATTTACACCATCGGCGGCCTGTCGGCGCATGCCGATCAAGCCGGTTTGCTCGGTTGGCTCGCGCATTTCAAGCGCGCGCCCGCGCATACCTTTGTGGTGCACGGCGAGCCGGAAACCGCGGCCGGCTTTGCTGCTGTCATCGGCGAGCGTTTGCAATGGCAAAACGTAGTGGTACCAAAAGCGCAGCAGTGCGTTACGCTCTAATCACGCTTTCTTGATTGCTGCCATGACTTTGCATATATTCTGTAAGTATTTATTTTTATTGATTTTTTTGTGCGGCGCTGCGCATGCGCAACTGCCGCCGCCGGTGGCTCAGGCGCTGGCGCGCGCCGGCATTCCCGAGTCGGCGGTGGGTCTCTATGTGCATGAAGTCGGCGCACCCGAGGCAGTCGCCAGTCATCGCGGCGAACAGCCGTTAAACCCGGCATCGGTGATGAAGCTCGTCACCACCTACGCCGGCCTCGAACTGCTCGGCCCCGCCTACGAGTGGAGTACCGACATTTACACTGACGGCACGCTGCAAGGCGATGTGCTCACCGGCAACATTTATATCAAGGGCGGCGGCGATCCGAAACTGGTGATCGAAAATTTCTGGCTCATGCTGCGCAAGCTGCGCGCGCGCGGCATCCGCGAGATCCGCGGCGATCTGGTACTCGACCGCAGCCTATTTACCACCGAGCATCCCGACCCCGGCCTGTTCGACGGCGAGCCGCTGCAGCCTTACAACACCACGCCCGACGCGCTGCTCACCAATTACAAAACCTTCACCCTGACCTTCGCACCCGATGCTGAATCGCGCAGCGTGCGCATCACCGTCGATCCGCCACTACCGCAACTGCAAATCGTCAACAACCTGACACTCAGCGAAACCGCCTGCGGCAACTGGGCCAGTCGCTTCAAAACGCAAACGCAAGATAACGGCGACAGCGCACGGCTCAACTTCACCGGCCCGTTCGCCCGCGCCTGCGGCGAGCGCGTTGATTACTACAGCGTGTTGAGCCATCGCGGCTACGTTGCAGGCCTGTTCAGTCATGTGTGGCGCGAACTCGGCGGCACGTTTGTGGGCCGCGTGCGCGACGGCACACTCAATGCCAACGCCGTCAAAATCGTGGAACAACCGTCGCAATCGCTCTCTGAAATCGTGCGCTACGTCAACAAATTCAGCAATAACGTGATGGCGCGGCAAATATTGTTGGCACTGGGTTCATCGAACGGCGGCGGACCGGCCACACCCGAACGCGGCGCGCGCGCCGTGCAGCAACTGTTTGCTGCCAAGGGCATCCACATGCCCGAGCTAATTATCGAAAACGGCTCGGGCCTGTCGCGCGTGGAACGCGTCAGCGCGCGCGGCTTGGGGCACATGCTGCTC
>JAYUAH010000306.1:0-11116 GCA_043741415.1 Betaproteobacteria bacterium | reverse complement strand
ACATCATTCCTTTCGTCGCCGGTGGCGAGTCGGACATCATGGCGCGCTGGCAGCAGACGGTGTTTCGCAAGAAATACAAAAACGAATTGATTGTGGTGAACAAGCCCGGCGCGGGCGGCGGTGTGGCGTGGTCACAATTGAACAGCATGTCGGCGGATGGCTATTCGATTGTCGGCTGTAATTTGCCGCATATCGTGTTGCAGCCGCTGGAAGGCCAAGTGCAATACAAAACGGAGGACATTACACCGGCATACTGGTTTCACTACACCGCCGATGCACTGGTTGTGGCGTCCGATAGTCCGTATAAAACGTTTGCCGATCTGGTGAAAGCGGTGAAAGCCGCGCCGGGCAAAATGACGTTTGCGGGCTCGGCCACGTTTTCAGCCAACCACGTGGCGCACGAGAAATTCAATCTCTATACGGATACCAAAAGCACCTATGTGCCGTTCAAAGGCACCGGTGAAATGATTCAGGCCATCATCGGTAAACACGTCACCGGCGCGATGTCGTACGTGCCGCTGGCGATGCAGCAAAAAAGCCGCATGCGCATGCTGGCGGTGGCGCTGGACAAACGCCATCCGGCGTTTCCCGATGTGCCGACGTTTAAAGAGCTGGGCTATAAATGGGTGGATGGCGCGTATCGCGGTGTGGCGGTGCCCAAATCAACGCCGCGTGACACGATCAAAAAAGTTTCCGACATGATGGCGGAAATCAACAAAGACCCCGACATTCTGAAATGGATGGCCGACGGCGGCTTTGAGGTTGTTGATATTCCGTTCGACAAGCACGCCGCGTTCATGAAAGAACGCAACAACGATTACATGGAAGCAGCGAAGGCGATGGGGTTGGTGAAGTAAGCGCCAAGCCCGAGCTTGCCCGCGTCTATGTTGGGTAGCGTACAGACCGCCGATGCTGCGCGGCAGAATATGCTCGCTCGTGAGCGTGGGCGCAACGCACGGTGAGCAGTGAATGTCCGCCCCGCTATTTTGAAAGATGGCGCCTGGAGATATCGGAGTGTCTCTTGAGGGGCGAATCCGCTGATTCGCGCCTCCCGCGAAGTGGTACTTCGAGTTATTAGAACGCGGCTGTTGTAATTCACCATGCTAATACCAATTCCATTTCATCAGATCAATAATTATTCGTCGTTTTCCCAATGAAAATTGTCATATTATTAATGAGCTATTGAAATAGAAATGGAATAAGAGGCGTCGACCATGGAATTCGTCCTGCAGCTTGCGGTCATTCTGGCCTGCCTTTTTTATGGCGCCCGCAAAGGCGGCGTCGCGCTGGGTTTGCTCGGCGGTCTCGGTATTGTCATTCTGGTTTTCGTGTTCAAACTGGCGCCCGGCAAACCGCCGGTGGACGTGATGCTCACGATTATTGCCGTGGTGGCCGCCTCGGCGACGCTGCAAGCCTCGGGCGGGTTGGAGGTCATGCTGCAGGCGGCAGAGAAACTCCTGCGGCGTAACCCCAAATACATCTCGATACTGGCGCCTTTCACGACCTGCGGGCTGACCATGTTGTGCGGCACCGGACACGTGGTGTACACCATGCTCCCCATTATCTACGACGTGGCGATCAAGAACGGCATCCGGCCCGAGCGGCCGATGGCAGGCGCCTCGATCGCCAGCCAGATGGGCATCATGGCGAGCCCGGTATCGGTGGCGGTGGTGTCGCTGGTGGCTTTTCTGGCGAAGGCGCCGGTGGCGGGTAGTGTGATCGACTTTGTCATGCTGCTGTCGATCACCATTCCCTCGACGCTGCTGGGCGTGCTGATGATCGGTATCTTCAGTTGGTTCCGCGGCAAAGACCTCGACAAGGACGAGCAGTTCCAGGCGCTCATTGCCGATCCCGAAAACCGCAAACGCGTGTACAGCGAGTCCACCACGCTGCTGGGTAAACAGCTCGCGACGGGTCAGTGGATTGCCATGTGGATATTCCTCGGCGCCATCGTGGTGGTGTCGGTGCTGGGCGCATTCGAGTGGCTGCGGCCACGGGTCGGCGGCAAACCGTTATCGATGATACTCACCATCCAGATGTTCATGCTGCTCGCCGGTGCGTTGATCATCCTCTTCACAAAAACCGATACGGCCGCCATCGGCAAAAACGAAGTGTTCCGCGCCGGCATGATCGCCGTAGTCGCGGTGTTCGGCATTGCATGGATGGCCGATACCGTGTTCGAAGCAAACCTGCCGGGCCTGAAGTCTATGCTGTCTGACGTAGTGAAGACGCATCCCTGGGCCTACGCCCTCGCATTACTGCTGGTGTCCAAGCTCGTCAACTCGCAGGCGGCCGCCATCAGTGCCATGGTGCCGGTGGCACTGTCGATCGGCGTGCCGCCGGGATATGTCGTCGCCTTTGCCGCGGCGAGCTATGGTTACTATATTCTGCCGACCTATCCAAGCGACCTCGCAACCATACAGTTCGACCGCTCAGGGACTACGCGCATTGGTAAATACGTGATCAATCACAGCTTCATTGTGCCCGGACTGATTGGCGTCTCGACATCATGCCTGTTTGGCTATGTGCTGGCATCCGCACGCGGATTGATATGATGCCGCAGGGCGATGACGCTCGCGCTCGCCTTCACAACACCGGCCATGGCGCAAAAATATCAAGCCATCCTGTTTGATTTGCTCACCGCATTGCTCGATTCCTGGCGCGTGTGGGACGAGACTGCCGGCTCGCCGGCGCTTGGCAGAGCATGGCGCGCGGAATACCTGAAACGGACTTATGGCTGCGGTGCCTATCGCCCGTACGAGACGTTGGTGCTGGAAGCGGCCGAGTCGGTAGGGCTCACCGCACATGACGTAGCCGCGCTCGAGAAAAATTGGGCGCGGCTTTCCCCGTGGTCGGGCGTGGTGCCTGCGCTCACCGGGCTTGCGCGTACACACCGGCTGGGCGTGGTGACGAATTGCTCGGAGCGGCTGGGCCGCGCCGCGGCCGGCATGGTCGGCGTGCCCTTTGAAGTGGTGGTGACTTCAGAGCGGGCGGGATTTTATAAACCTGATCCGCGGCCTTACCGGCTGGCGGTGAGTGAACTCGGTCTGACCGCGCAGCGCGTGTTGTTTGTTGCCGGTTCGGCCTACGACTTGTTCGGAACGTCGCAAGTGGGACTCGACACCTATTGGCATAACCGCGTCGGCCTGACAGCGCCGCACGGCGCACCGCTACCGCTGCTGGAGAGCCGCACCCTGACTGCGTTGCCATCATTGGCCATGCAGCAACGGTAGTACGCCGCAAGATTATTTTTTGCCCTGCGCACAAATGCGGCAGGCATAGTCTTCCAAAGCCTTGGCATCGACACCGACGGCCTTATGCTGGCGCCGGTTGTATTCCTCGGATTCAAGTTCAGTGCGGAACGAATCGTTCAAGCGGTTGATCATATTAAAGAGGCCGCACATCATCGACACTTCGACGATTTCGGCTTCGTTGCAATGTTTGCGCAGTTCGTTCCACACGCCGTCGTCGTGCTTGGCGGTGTTCAACGTCATCGCTTCCGACCACGCCATCACCGCTTTTTCCTTGTCGCTGAACAACAGGCTGGCGAGATAATCTTTGGCTTGCAGCGCGTCGAACTCCGCGTCGGTTAATCCCAGTGCTTGACCAAGCACTCGATTGTGCTGCGTTCAGTAATTACAGTTATTGATGGTGGAGGTTTTCAGGCACGACAGATTGCGCAGCCGCACGTCGGATACCGCGCCCGCCGTGGGTTGGCGCACCGCGGCCACCAGCGGCAAAAACCAGCGTGCCACCAGCGGACTGTGCGACAGAATGCGTTGCAGGTTGGCGATGCGCCCGAGCATCACGTTGCTGGCCTCGAACAGGTCTTTGGTGGGGCCGGTGGCCTCTTCATCGGTAATGCCGCGTATGCGTTGAGTCATAAGGGTTTTCCTGTAAGGTTAATCACGCGCAGATTATAGCTTTTCACCCACGGGTGGGTGCGCTAAGATGGTTCCTGTGCACGCGTAGGTACCGATCGGCAACCGCCCGCGTCCGGCGAAGGAGGCAGCGCCATGATGATCCGCGACATCCTCAAATTGAAAGGCAGCACGATATTCAGTATTGCTCCGCAGCGCCTGCTGGCGGATGCGGTTGCCACGATGGTCGAAAACGATATCGGTTCGCTGGTGGTGATGGACCACGGCGGCATGGTCGGTATGCTGACGTTTCGTGAAGTGCTGCACGGGCTTCATGCTCGCCACGGCAATCTCGGTGATTTGCCGGTGCGTGAGGTCATGGTGCGCGATCCGCTGGTATGCACGCTCGACGACAGTTCCGATAGCGTGCGCGACCACATGACGCAGCAGCACGTGCGCTACGTGCCGGTGCACGATGGCGATACGCTGCTGGGCGTGATTTCGTTTCACGACATCGCTAAAGCAGCGATCAATGAAACGAGCTTCGAGAACCGTCTGCTCAAGCGCTACATCAAAAACGGGCCGGAAGCAGATGGTTAACCGGTGTTTCCCCCTGTGATTTCCGCAGCACCAGCAAGAGTGTCATAATATCAAGGCTTTACGGCGTATTGCTGACAGGGTAGCGGTCCGGGGCCCGGGTGGCGCAATCGCAAAGTGTCGGAGAACGCATGCTGAGCTGGCTTAAAGGCGGAGACAAGGTCGATCATCCTTTGGCAAATGCCAAAAAAGCGCAAAAGATTGTCGCCGACTTCCCCTATAAAAATCCTTGGCAAACGCTGGAGGACGTCAATTATTGGCTGAGCTCCGTCAATGAGACCGCGGAATTCAAGGCCGATCGCCGCTATGAGTTGATCGACATGCTGGATGTGGCAACGCGCAAATGCCAGGCGCAGTTGACGGACACCTATGTCACGCTGCGCGACGACAATATTGTGCAGGAAAAGCGTATCGCGAAGACGCTGTGCGATTTCTGGACGCTGCTTGGGGCAGCCTATTTCACCTGCGCCACACAATGTATCGACGGCAGTGTGCCCGCTAGCCTGCGAGCGCAAGTGCCCGCATTGGCTGCACGCGGCCTGCGTGCGCTGCGGCATCAGGTAAAGTGGGTGCTGATGCGCTACGGTGTGGTACGCAATGAAGTGTGGGCGGAGTGCGGGCGTTTTGCCGCGCTCGCGGAATCGGTCGACGGGGCGGCCAAGCCGATTGAAATGTATGGCGGCAGCAACGCCCGGAGTTCGCCGAATGACGAGTTTTTGCGTCTGGTGATGTTTTGGGCGGCGTCGCCCAGCGGCTTGTCGCCGGTGGAGCAGGATATTGCTGATCGGCTGATTGTAATTCTCACGCCGAAATTTCGCATTAGCGCACGGCACGAAGAAGACTACGATTACTTTATGGATCTGCAGGGCGCGCATCCGCCGTTGCGCCTGCTGCGCTCGTCGCCGGTGACGGCGCAGACGCGCTATTTTAATGTGGCCGACGCGCGGCTCGCGGTGGGCGCAATGTACTCGGACGTGAACAGCAGCGGCAATTTGCCGTCGGGCGCAGACTTGGGGCCGGCTGCGGAGGCCAATGTGGTTGCGCGCGTGTGCAAGCATTTGCGACTGAACTGGGCGCGGGACATGCCCGCGCGCGTCTCGGAGCGGCGCAAAACCGCCATGGCCTTGAAGGTGGTACACGGCTACCAGGGCGTGCTCGGTGTGGTGGCCCCGGCCAATGCCGAAGGGCTGGATTTTCAAAGCGTGCTCGCGCACGAATCGTGGGTGGCGGATGACGTCAGCGCCGGCGGCTATGGCGTGATCGTGCCTGCGGGCAAAGGCGATTGGCTGCGCGTGGGCATCGTGGTGGCGGTGCGTTCGGAGACTGATGTATCGTGGCACCTGGGCGTGATCCGGCGGGTGAAGGCAGATGCCTACACGCAGCGCCATATCGGCATCCAGTTGATATCCAAAACGCCGATTGCGGTGTATCTGCGTACGTTGTCCGGGGTCGCGCAGGGCCGCAAGCGGCACAGCGCGATTCTGTTAAGCGCGCGGCCTTCGCCCTCGGGCAGCATGCATATCGTGGTGCGCCGCGATCTGTTTAGTGGCCGCGAGCCGATCGAGGCCATGTATGGGCAACCGGAGACTACGATTACACTGGAGGCTGGTGGCGTGGTGGAAAGCGGCCACGATTTCGACTGGCTGCGTTACAAGATATCCGCGCCCGACCGGTAAGTGGTGTCGATTTTTTGAAACCGTCCGGATCGCGCGCGGTTAATTTAGTGGCACGACCGGCGGTGCCATCAGGAGAGGATGCATGTCGAATGCGCAGGGTACAGTAGAGGGCGGCAGTGTGGAGCATCCGTTAGCCACGCAGGCGGGGGTGCGCGACGTCATTGCGGGCATCCCCGCGGATGATTCGGTGCGTGCGGCGCAGAATGCCGTGCAGTGGCTGGAGTCGCTCAATGGCGTGGTCTATTTTCCGATTGCGCATCGCTATGAGGTGATCGACCGCATCGACCTTGCGCTGCGGCCGCATGGCGAGAGCCTGCTCGAGCAGTATCTCACGTTGAAGCCGCAGGCCAAGTTTCAGGAAGGCCTGCTGTGGCGCGCGGCGATGGGTTACTGGAAAGCGCTGGGCGACGCTTATCTCGAGTGTGTGACGCAAGTGATGGTGGACAAGGGTGCTGGCGAATCGTTTCGCGAAAAATTTCCGCAGTTGGTGGCGCGTGCGATGCGCGCGCAAGTGTTGCAGATCAAGTGGATTTTGATGCGCTACGGCTACGTGAGCGACATCTACTGGGCCACGGTCGCCAAGCTCTACGGCTACGCCGAGGCCGCTGCATTTCTGGACGACGCGATAGAAATTTACCCTGCCGCCCAAGGCCGCAGCTCGGTGCGGCAGGAATTTTTGCGCACCATGATGCTGGGCGTGTCGTCCACCGGCGGGCTGTCACCGGTCAAACAAAATATCGCGGAACGCGCGATTGCGCATTTTTCAAAGTCGTACGTGTCGGCAACGCAAGCCACACCCGGCTGCAATTTCTTTTTTGATTTGCACGGCGGCATGTCGCCGGCACGCGTGTTGGCCGATGCGCCGCGCGGCGCGCGCCTGTTTTATTTCGGCGCAGGGCAGGCGTTGGACGCGGCGCAAAGCGCGGTGGATGCCGTGAACGAAACTGGAAAATTACCGGCGGATGTGCCGCTAGATACCGGCGAAAACGTGGATCACGTCGCCGACACGCTGCTGCATCTGGCCTTCAACTGGGAAAAGGAACTGCCGGCGCGTGATTCCGTGCGGCGCAAAGTAGCCACCACCTTGCAGATCGTGCAGGGTTTTGAAGGTGTGCTGGTGCAAGGCAATAAAACCATACAGGAAACCTGGGTGGTCGAAAATGCCAGCCGGGAAGGTTACGGCATTATTGTGCCGGCGCGCCGGGGCGAGTGGTTGCAGGTCGGCGTATTGATCGGTATCCGGCCCGAAGATGCGAATGCCAAATGGGGCGCGGGCGTGGTGCGTCGGGTTGAAACCGACCAACGCGGTCAGCGCCGCGTCGGTGTGCAGGTGCTTAGCCGTGCGGTGGTGCCGGGCACCATGTGCGTGCGGCACGCGAGTGGCGACCGCGGCGCGCCGCACAACGTGGTATTTCTGGGCGCCGAGCCTTCGCGCAGCGGCTATTTGCAGGCGCTGCTGCGTCCGGAATCATTTACCTTGCGCGATGCGCTCGAAGCCACGCGTTTGTCGGATGGCCGCTCGTTCGAAGTGATGCCGTCGGGCTTGGTTGAATCGGGTCCGGATTTCGACCGCGTACGATTCAAGGTGGAGCAGGCTTAGGTACTACGCGCGCAACACGCGCAGCATTACGACGCGCGCAAAACGCGCGTGAGCCACGCACCAATATCGCGTATTTCTTCGATGCACACCGAATGCTGCATCGGGTATTCATGCCACGCGACGTCATAGCCCGCCTTGACCAGCACATCGTTCGTCTGCTTGCCCATGGCATACGGCACCACCGGGTCTTGTGTGCCGTGCGCGATGAACAAGGGCGTGTTGGCGTTGGCAGCACTTGCCTCGGCGGCGAAGCTGTCGCTGCACGGCAGATAACATGACAATGCCATCACGCCCGCCAGGGGCTGCGGATAGCGCAAGCCGCTTTGCAGCGCTATCGCGCCGCCTTGGGAGAATCCGGCTAACAATATGTTTTTAAAGGGTATTTTTCTTTCGGCCTCGCGCGCGATCAGGTGCCCGATTTGCGCCTGCGACTGGCGCACCCCTGTTTCGTCGGCACGCTTGGTGGTGCCTTCGAGGTCGCCGAACGCGACGTCGTACCACGCGCGCATTACGTAACCGTTGTTGATGGTGACCGGTATCTGCGGCGCGTGCGGAAAGATGAAGCGTATCGCCGGTGCGCCAGCGAGATCGAGTTCATTGACGATGGGTACGAAGTCATTACCGTCGGCGCCCAGGCCGTGCATCCAGATCACGGCGGCGGTGGGATTGTCGCCGGTTTGGAGTTCTATGGTTTCAAGCAATGCGGGCATGATTATTTTTTCCGGATCGCGGATTTCGGGCGGAACGCTTTAACCACTGCGTCGTTGGTTTCGATATACGGCCCGCCGATCAGATCAATGCAGTACGGCACGGCGGCGAATATGCCGTTGACGATGGGTTTGCCGGTGTCATCTTTTAGACCTTCCAGCGTTTCCTTGATGGCTTTCGGCTGGCCGGGCAAGTTGATAATTAAAGCTTGTTTGCGGATCACCGCGACTTGTCGCGACAGTATCGCGGTCGGCACAAACTTGAGACTCACTTGTCGCATCTGCTCGCCGAAGCCGGGCATCTCGCGGTCAGCCACGGCGAGGGTGGCTTCCGGTGTGACGTCGCGCAACGCCGGGCCGGTGCCGCCGGTGGTGAGCACCAGGTGGCATTGCTCTTCATCGACCAACGCTTTAAGTGTGGCTTCGATCAACGACCGCTCATCGGGTATCAGCCGCGTCACCATGCGCCAGGGTGACGTAAGCGCCTGCGTGAACCAGTCTTTCAGCGCGGGTATGCCTTGGTCTTCATACACGCCTTGCGAGGCGCGGTCGCTGATGGAGACCAGGCCGATTAAAAGTTCATCGTTGTTCATAGCGGAATTATATCGCGCAGTAATTGAAACAGCGCACGGTAGTTTTTGGGTGGTTTGTTCTGCGCGCGTTCGCGCTGCGTGTTGCGCAGGAGCACGCGAAGTTGTTGGCGGTCGGCTTGCGGGAATTCGCCGCACAAGGCTTCCAGCGCCGCGGGGTCTTCGAGCAGGCGGTCACGCCAGCGCTCGATGCGATGCAGCCGCGCGGTTTCTTCGACGGAAACGGTTTTCCAGCCGTCGATTTTCACGCGTATCGGCTGGGGATCGACATTGCGCATGAGCTTGCCGATGTACTGCAACTGGCGGCGCCGGCCTTCGTGGGCGCTGATGCGTTGCGCGGCCTCCACTGCGTCGCGCAGCAATTCGGGCATGTCCACTTGCGCGAGCTGGTTGCGATTCAACGCCACCAAGTCCGCGCCCAATGTTTGCAGGGCATGCGCAGCGGCCTTGCGGCGCGATTTGCTCGGGCCTTCGGGATGGGGCGGGGGCGCTTCCGGTAATTCGTTTTCGATGACGCTCATGGCATTCTGCGGGGGTGAATCAACCTGTTATGATATCGCTGTTTACAAAGATGTATCGACGCGCCATCTTAAACGCCAAGCGCGCCACTTCAGACATTCACCATGCCCAACAACGGTTTTACCCACGATAGCGCGACCTTACAGTCGCTGACCCGCGACGCACTCGATTATGCGCGCGAACGCGGTGCTACTGCGTCCGAGGTCGAGGCGAGCGAAGGTTACGGCCAAACCGTCACCGTGCGCCGGGGTGAAGTGGAAACCATTGAGTATAACCGCGACAAAGGCATGAGCGTTACCGCGTATATCGGTCAGCGGCGCGGTAATGCCAGTACCTCGGATTTTTCGCCCAAAGCGTTGCGCGATACGGTGGATGCGGCGTTGTCGATTGCGCGCTTTACCGCGGTGGATGATTGCTCCGGCCTGGCCGATCCCGAGCTACTGGCGAAAGAATTTCCCGATTTGCAACTGTGGCATCCGTGGGCGCTGCCGGTGGAACGCGCCATCGAAATCGCCACCACCTGCGAAGATGCGGGGTTTGCCACGGACGAGCGCATCAGCAATTCCGAAGGTGCGTCGGTAACGACGCAGGAATCGCATTTTATCTATGGCAATTCAAACGGCTTTCTTGCGGGTTATCCGAGTTCGCGCCACAGCGTCGGTTGCTCGCTGATCGCCGGTCGCAGTGATGACGATCGTGACGGCATGCAGCGCGACGACTGGTATGACACGGCGCGTTCGTCCGACGATCTCGCGCCGGCAGCGTCAGTGGGGCGGCGCGCGGCCGAGCGCGCGGTGCGCAGGCTCGATGCGCGCAAGATCGACACCACGCAGGTGCCGGTGTTGTTTGAAGCACCGATCGCATCGAGTTTGCTCGGGCATTTTGTGTCGGCGGTGAGTGGCGGCAGTCTGTATCGCAAATCGTCGTTCCTGCTGGATACACTGGGCACGCCAATTTTTGCGCCTCACGTGCATATCAGCGATTTGCCCTTCATACTCAAGGGGCTGGGCAGCGGTGCGTTCGACGCCGAGGGCGTGGCCACGCAGTCGCGCGAGGTGGTGCAGGCCGGCGTGCTGCAGGGTTATTTTCTCGGCAGTTATTCGGCGCGCAAGCTCGGCATGCGCTCCACCGGCAACTCGGGTGGTAATCACAATCTGATGCTGCGTGACACCGGCGACGATTTCGCGGCGCTGTTGAAAAAAATGCATCGCGGCTTGCTGGTGACGGAGTTGATGGGGCAGGGCGTCAATGCCATTACCGGTGATTATTCGCGCGGTGCGGCCGGCTACTGGGTGGAAAACGGCGAGATCGCCTACGCGGTGGAGGAGATCACGATCGCAGGCAATCTCAAGCAGATGTTCCATGGCATCGTAGCCATCGGCAACGACGTGCTGCGCCGCGGATCGCGTCAAAGCGGCTCTGTACTGATCGACCAGATGACCATTGCGGGTGATTGAGGCAATATTTCGTAAGTATTTGTTTTTATTGAATAAATTATAACTGACGCGTAACGTGCAAGCCGCACAGCAATTGCCGGGAGCGCTGGCTATGGTGCTGAACATCGTGC
>JAYUAH010000305.1:0-11121 GCA_043741415.1 Betaproteobacteria bacterium | reverse complement strand
GCGGCGACGACGTGGCGCTCGAAATCGACTGGCAGGGCGCGTTGCAGATCAAGCGCCTGTTTCCGAACGCGATCCTGGTCTTCATCCTGCCGCCGAGCTGGGAGGAGCTCAAGCAGCGCCTCTACCGGCGCGGCGAGGACGGCCTGGACGTGATCGCCGCGCGGCTGGCCAACGCCCGCATCGAGGTCGATCAGGCCCGCCATTTCGACTTCGTTATAATCAACGGTTTGTTCGAAACGGCGCTTTTCGATCTGAAAGCGATCGTTCACGCACAGCGGCTGCGCTACGCGGCGCAGCGCCGCAGCAAGCCTGCCGTCTTCGCCGCGCTCGGTCTCGGCTAGGGCCGTTTCGACGCACCGGCCGCCGTGCCGCCCACCCGTTCTACTGCTGGAGTTCCCCCATGGCGCGCATCACCGTCGAAGACTGCCTCGTCCACATCCCGAACCGCTTCCAGCTCGTTCTCGCTGCCACCTATCGCGCGCGCATGCTGAGCCAGGGCCACACGCCGAAGATCGAAAGCAAGAACAAGCCCGGCGTGACCGCACTGCGCGAGATCGCCGCCGGCGTGATCGGCATCGAGATGCTGCGCAAGGTGCCGATCTGACGCCCGGCCGGCGTCCTGCCGGCCGCTTTTGCACCGCAGCCGGTCGCGCAGCGCGGGCGCCCGGTCGGCATTTCGACAGCCTTGCCGCGCACGTTGCCGCTGATCCGCGCTAGATTCGTCGGATGGCAGAGCGGCCGTTCACGGCGATAAACTTTCTCGACAAGGCGCTGGCGCGCATTCCGGGCCTTCGCTCCGCGCCCGCCGCGTCACCCGCTCCGCCGGGGGCGAGCGACGCCGCCGCCGCATCGTTCGCCACACTGACCGCCAAGCTCGACTACCTCGGCGCGGCCGACATCAAGCGCGTGCGCGAGGCCTACCGCTTCGCCGACGTGGCCCATCTCGGCCAGTTCCGTGCCAGCGGCGAGCCCTACATCACGCACCCGATCGCCGTCGCCGGCCTGTGCGCCGAGTGGAAGCTCGACGCGCAGGCGATCATGGCCGCGCTGATGCACGACGCGATCGAGGACTGCGGCGTCACCAAGACCGAGCTGATCGAGCGCTTCGGCGCGCCAACGGCCGATCTGGTCGACGGCCTGACCAAGCTCGACAAGCTCCAGTTCTCGACGCGCGAGGAATCGCAGGCCGAGTCGTTCAGGAAAATGCTGCTGGCGATGGCGCGCGACGTGCGCGTGATCCTGATCAAACTCGCCGACCGGCTGCACAATATGCGCACCCTGGAGGCGGTGCCGGTGAATAAACGCCGCCGCATCGCGCGCGAAACCCTCGACATTTACGCGCCCATCGCCAATCGCTTGGGGCTGAACAGCATTTATCAGGAACTCGAAGACCTCTCATTTCAGTACCTCTACCCGGCACGCTGCCGCGTATTGACCAAGGCGGTAGCGGCCGCGCGCGGCAATCGCCGCGAAGTGGTGGGCAAAGTGCTTGCTAGCATTGAAAAACGTCTGCATGACAACGGTATCGCCGCGCAGGTGCAGGGCCGCAAAAAACATCTGTATTCGATTTACACCAAGATGCGCGAAAAGCACTTGACCTTCGCGCAGGTGCTCGACGTCTACGGCTTTCGCATTGTCGTCAAGGATGTGCGTGACTGTTATGTCACGCTCGGCATACTGCACGGGCTCTACAAACCCATCCCCGGCAAGTTCAAGGATTACATCGCCATCGGCAAGGCCAACGGTTATCAGTCGCTGCACACGCATTTATTCGGCCCGTTTGGAAGTCCGATTGAAATACAGATTCGCACCCAGGAGATGCACAAAATCGCCGAGGCCGGCGTGGCCTCGCACTGGCTCTACAAGAGCTCGGATCAGTCGATCACCGACTTGCAGAAAAAAACCCACCAGTGGCTGCAAAGCCTGCTAGAAATGCAATCAGCATCGGGCGATTCGGTGGAGTTTCTCGAGCACCTGAAGGTGGATTTGTTTCCGGACGAAGTCTATGTGTTCACGCCCAAGGGCAAAATCATGGCGCTGCCGCGTGGCGCCACGGCAGTGGATTTCGCCTATGCCGTGCACACCGATGTCGGCAACCGCTGCGTCGCGGTCAAGATCAATCAGGAGTTGATGCCGCTGCGCGCCGAATTGAAAAACGGCGACCGCGTTGAAGTGATCACCGCCTCGCACGCCAAGCCCAATCCGCTGTGGCTGAATTTCGTGGGCACGGCGAAAGCGCGCTCGCACATCCGGCATTTTTTGAAGACCATGCATTTCGACGAGTCGGTGCAGTTGGGCGAGCGTCTGCTGAACCAGGCGCTATCGGCGTTCAAATCGAACATCAACGCCGTGCCGGAGCCACAGTGGGCCAAGCTGGTACGCGACAGCAATGCCAAATCACGCGACGAAATTTTGTCCGATGTCGGCCTGGGCAAACGCCACGGCGTGGTGGTCGCGCGCCAGTTGTTGGCAATAGGCGATCCGGCCGTCGGCGAACACACCGGCATGGGGCCCATCATCATTCGCGGCTCGGAGGGCATGGCAGTACAGTTTTCGAAGTGTTGCCACCCGATCCCCGGCGACCGCATTGTCGGCCTGATTGCCAAAGGTCAGGGCATGGCGATCCATACGCATGACTGTCCGGTGCTCGCCAAATCGCATCTCGAGCCGGATCGCGTGCTCGACGTCGAGTGGGGCAACGAAACCAGCAAACTGCACGACGTGAACATCCGCATTGTTGTCGCCAACGAACGCGGCGTGCTGGCGCAAATCGCGGCGAGCATCGCGCAAGCCGAATCAAATATTCAGAACGTGGCGGTGGAACCGCAAGACGGCGGCAAGTACGCCAGCATGCATTTCACATTGCAAGTCACCGACCGCCAGCACCTTGCACGCATCATGATCGAATTGCGGCGCATTGAAGCGGTGGCGCGAATTACCCGGGTCAGGAACTGAACCAGAGCCGTACGTTATTTCCCCTGACGGCGGCAAATGCTAAAGCCGTCCTGCCAGCCGATGGTGTAATCGTTATCCTTGCCGAAGCGATTGTTGTCGCGCCGGTAGCTGCCGCGAAAACTGTCGCAGCCATCGCGAAACGCCTCTTTGAATGTCGGCGAGTAGCCGGAAAGATTAATATTCGGCAACGGCCGCTGCGCCGGTGACGACGCGGACGGCGCGCTACTGCCCGGTGCGGACGGCTGCGGCGGCGGCGGCTGCTGCTGTGTAGGCGACAGCGTCGCACACGCGGCAAACAATGCCGCGATTGTGATACCCGCGAAACAGCGATAGCTTGTGGTTAAGCTGCAGGTGAGTATGTTGCGCTTGTGCATGATGGGGTTCGGCAGCAGCGCCGGGTCAAAGTTCAGCGCGGCGACGCCTGCGCGTGCAGGATCGCCCGCGGCACCAGATTACCCAAGCCGAACTGTTTGACGCTTTCGTCCGCACTCGCGAGACAAGCGGTACGCAACTTCACGAACATACCGACCTCCACGGTATCGCGCCAAAACCACGCCTGCGCCTGCTGCGCCTCCAACGGTCCCGGCTGCGAACTCATGGCTTCAAAGTAATAGGCCTTATTCCATTTCTATTTCAATATCTCATTAATGAGCTGACAATTCTCATTTGGAAAATGACGAATAATTACTGATATGATGAAATGGAATTGGTATTAAGGTCTTCGCAGGCGAGTCGCAGCGAGAGACTGCGCGACACATCCGCACGATACAGCGGCACGTCAGAATTATTCATAAAATCAAATAGATACGTTGCCGCTTGCGCAGGCGATAAACCACTCAATACGGCGGTGGTGCGCCCGCGCCGTGCCACGGCGATGCGATGCCATGACGCCAGCGCTGCGATTTCCTGCTTCGGTGGCATGATAGCGCACATGGCGAATGAGACTGCCCGAAACGCAACGAGGTGACCCCTATGTCCGCAGTCGCAAAACCGCAAACCGCCCCTGCCGCAGTCACCGCAACCCTGGTGGCGTGGGCGCTGTCACGCGACACCACTCAACTTCCCGTCGACGTGCGCGAGGCCGCGCGCCGCTGTGTGCTCGACTGGGTAGCGGTCGCGCTGGCGGGTGCTGACGATCCGCTGATTCGTATCCTCATCGACGCCGCGCAGGAAGAGGGCGGCCACCCGCGCTGCACCTTGGTGGCGCAGCACGAGCGTGTAGCGCCGCTGCAAGCCGCGCTGATCAATGGCACGACCTCGCACGTGCTCGACTATGACGACGTCAACCTCGCCATGAACGGCCATCCCACCGCGGCCGTGCTGCCTGCGGTGCTGGCGCTCGCGGAATCGCGCAACGCGAGTGGCGCAGACATGATCGCGGCCTTTGTCGCGGGTTACGAGACGGCAGCACGCGTCGGCCTGTTGGTTGCACCGGGTCACTATGCGCAAGGCTTTCACGCCACGGCGACCCTCGGCGCCATCGCCGCGGCAGTAGGTTGCGCGCGCCTGCTGCGCCTCGACGCGGACGCCGCGGCGCGTGCGCTGGGCATCGCCGCGACGCAGGCTGCGGGGCTCAAGGCGCAGTTCGGCACGCAGTGCAAACCATTCCACGCCGGTGCCGCCGCACAGAATGGTCTGCGCGCGGCTTTGCTGGCCGCACGCGGCATGGAAAGCCGCACCGATATACTCGAATGCCGCGGTGGATTCGCCGCCACGCTCAGCGCCGACTGTCGCCCGCACGCGGCACTCGCCGATACGCAGCGCTTTTTTATCCGCGAGAATTTGTTCAAGTATCACGCCGCGTGTTACGGCACGCACTCGGCGATCGAGTGCGTGCGCCAGTTGCGTGCCGATCACCGCATCACGCCCGACGCCATCCGTCGTACCGTAGTACGCGTGGCGCCCGGCGCGGACAGCATGTGTAATATTCAAAATCCGCGCAGCGGCCTGGAAGCAAAATTTAGCCTGCGCTTCACCGCCGCCGCCGCCCTGCTGGGCCGCGACACGGCTGAGCTTGCCACCTACAGCGAGGCCATCTGCGCCGATCCCGCGCTGGTGGCCATGCGCGACAAGATCGCGGTGGAAATCGTGCACAGCGGCTGGCCGCAACATGCGGTGAAAGCCGAAGTCATCATCGAGACCACCGATGGGCGGCGGCTGCAAGCGGCCTATGATGCCGGCATTCCCGAAACCGATCTGCGCCTGCAAGGCGAGCGGCTCGAGGCCAAATTCAATAAGCTGGCCGGCAGTGTGTTGGGCGCGGCGCGCGCAAAGACGCTGATGGATTTGCTCAACCGGCTGGAGCACGTGACGGCCAAAGAATTGATGTCAGCAAGCGCCGCCTAAAACGCACGCGGGGCTCCGAAGAGCCCCGCGTGTACCACCATCCGCTGGCGAGCGAACTCAGCCTTCAGCGTTGTGCTTGTTCTTCGCTTCCAGCGTTTTGATCAAGCCATCGATGCCCGACTTGCCGATTTCGGTGCTGAACGAACTGCGGTAGTTGGTGACCAGGCTCAGATTTTCCACCACCACGTCGTAGACCTTCCACGCACCGCCTGCTTTGGCCAGACGGTAGTCGATAGACAACGGCTTGCGCGCGGCATCCTTGACGAAGGTTTTAACGGTGACATCGTCATCCGCCGGCTTCACCGCCAACGGGCGCACATCCACCGACTGCTCCGGCGTCGCGGATTGCGCTAGCGCCTGCGTGTAGGTGGTCACCAGCAGCCCGCGAAACGCGTTCTCCAGCGACTGTTGCTGCGCGGGCGAGGCCTCACGCCAGTGACGGCCCAACGCAAGACGCGTCATCGCCTGAAAATCAAAGTGGGGCAGCACTTTCTTTTCGACCACGTCGGCCAGCGCGCGCCGGTCTTTGTTGACTTTGATCACGCCCAACACTTCATCGACCGTGCTCTTCACCAGCGCATCGGGCACACTCTGCGCCAACGCGGCGCCTGCCATAAACACCGACACGCTCACTATTGCCAACAATTTCCTGATCATGGTCATTCCCTTTTTTGTGTTGTAATTCTGGAACACCGTCGTGCCAGAATAACTTTAGGCACCGATCCACTAACGCAGTTCCGCCGTTATGGTTACTTCGTCAGCCGCGCCCACAAGTATAACAAAAATTTGTTTAAAATCAAATACTTACATTATAAGTTCCACGCGTGCACAGCGCTGACCGGCACACTTTGTTACACAATTCGGCGCCTATGTCGTCTCAGCGCGGACTTGACGGCTGCACCACGGGTGCTACGCCCGAAATGCCGCCACGCCGCAGCGCCATCAGCCACGCCGTAGCGCCCAGCGCCAGCAACAAAAACGGAATGGTGCCGTAGTTCACCGCGTGCCAGCCGCTCATGTTGAGCAGCATGCCCGAGGACATCGACGAAATCGCCATGGTGACAAACACCATGAAATCGTTCGCGGCCTGCGTTTTGGCACGCTCGGCCGGCGTGTGACATTCGGTGAGCAGCGCCGAGCCGCCGACATACATGAAATTCCAGCCCACGCCGAGCACGAACAACGTCAGCCAGAAATTGATGACGCCGGTGCCCGCCAGCGCGCACAGCACACTGCCGAACAGCAACACAATGCCCATCAAAATCACTTTCAACACGCCGAACTTGTGGATCAGCGAGCCGGTAAAAAACGACGGCCCGTACATGCCCACCACATGCCACTCCAGCACAAATGCCGCAGAATTAAAATGATGATCGTGCGCACGCATCGCCAGCGGCGTCGAGGTCATAAACAAATTCATGATGCCGTACGACAGCGCACCTGCGAGTGCCGCCACGATAAACACCGGCTGGCGCATGATTTCTTTCAACGGCCGCCCACCTTCCTTACGCTCCTCGGCCGTCAACTGCGGAATCTGCAATTGCGTGAGCAAGAGCGCTGCCACGACGCACACGCCGATCAACGACAAATATGAACCAAAAAAAATATGTTCCGCGAACATGTCCTTGGTGCGCTTGGCCATCTCCGGCGCGACAAAACCGCCGATAATGCCGCCCGCCAGTGTGAGCGAAATCGCCTTCGCCTTGAAGCCCGCATCGGCCACGTCCGCCGCGGCGAAGCGGTAATACTTGCCGAACGCGGTATACGAACCCATCACCATCATGCCTGCACACAACAGCCAAAAGCTCGCCCAATAAATCGCCAGCGCGCACAGCGCCGCACCGGCAATACCGATCACCGTGCCGGTCTGAAACCCCGCGCGGCGGCCGATAGCCTTCATCAGCAACGACGCCGGAATGGTGGTGATTGCTGAGCCCAGCACATAGCAGGTCAGCGGCACCGTGGCATAAATTTTGTCCGGCGCCAACGCAAAGCCCGCAAGGCCGGTGATCGCCACCAGCGTCACGCCGCCGGTTTGCAACGTGGCCTGACAGGCGGAGAGTACGAGTACGTTGCGGTGTTGTTTTTCCATGATTCGTGCAACTTCCAAAACAATAATCCCCTCGCCCCCGATCACGGGGGAGGGCTAGGGTGAGGGTGAGGGGGACGCGTCGTTCACTGCGTTCACTCCGGCTTAATCCCCGCCGCCTGTACCACCTTACCAATGCGCCCGATATTTACGCGGATGTATTCCGCAAACTCCGCCGGCGTGCTGCCAATCAGCGCAAAGCCCAGCGCGGATAATCGATCTTTCGTTTCCGGCAAGCGCGTCACGCGCAGCACTTCGGCATTCATGCGATTGACGATATCGGCCGACGTGCCCGCGGGCAGCAGCACGCCGGTCCACGAATCGAAGTCGTAACCCGGCACGCCGGATTCCGCCACACTCGGAATATCGGGCGTGGCCGCAATGCGCTTGCCGCCGGTGGTGGCGAGGATGCGCAGCTTGCCGCCTTTGGCATGCGGCAGCGCGGTGGCGAGGCTCGGCACCATCATCGGAATCTGCCCGGCCAGCACATCATTGAACGCCGCCGCGAGCCCTTTGTACGGCACGTGCAGAATGTTGATACCGGTCATCGACTTCAACATTTCCATTGGAATATGCTGCGCGCTGCCCACACCACCCGAGCCATAAATCAACTGCCCCGGCCGCGCGCGTGCCAGCGCAATCAATTCCTTGACGTTGTTCGCCGGCACCGACGGATGTACCGCGAGGCAGTTGTTGATCTCAGCGGTCAACGACACCGGCGCGTAATCCTTGAGCGGGTCATACGGCAGCTTCAGATACAAATGCGGATTGATTGCGAGTGTGGCCACATTGCCCATGCCGAAGGTGTAGCCGTCAGCAACAGCGCGCGCGATGGCTTCCATACCGATAATGCCATTGGCACCGGTGCGGTTATCGACGACCACTTGCTGCTTCCACTGCTCCGACATTTTTTGCGCGTAGTGGCGACCGAGTACGTCGACGGCGCTGCCGGGCGCGTAGGGGAGAATCAGGCGCACGGATTTGGTGGGGTAGGTCTGGGCACACAACGAGAGCGACGTCATAGAGATGCTCAGCGCAAGCGCTGCAAACAACTGTTTTCTAAACATATTCATAATTCTCACGACCCCGCAATCGTAACCCCGCCATCCACCACGATCATCTGCCCCGTCACAAACGACCCGGCCTCGGTCGCTAGAAACGTTGCCACACCACCAATATCCTTCGGCTCACCAATCCTCCGCATCGGCGTAGAAGCTTCGCGCGATTTACGCCGCACTTCGTCCGACCACAGCGCTTTGGCAAAATCAGTTTTAATCAGGCCCGGCGCAATGGTATTCACTCGAATATTCTTCGGCCCCCACTCCACTGCCAGCGCACGCGCGAGGCCCGCTTCCGCCGCTTTCGATGTGCCGTAGAGTCCCAGCACCGTACTGCCGCGCAACGCGCCGATGCTGGAAATAATAATCATCGCGCCGCCGCCGCGTTCGTCCATTTGCGGTAGCACCATGTTGGCGAGCCAGAACACGCTCTTGACGTTGGTTTCCATAATTTTATCGAACACTTCATCGGTCGCGGTCGCCAGCGGGCCGAAGTGCGGATTCGACGCCGCGTTGCACACGAGGATGTCAATGCCGCCCCAGTGCTTGACCACAGTATCCACCAGATTCTGCGCCGCGGTTTTCACGCCCACGTGGCATGGCACGGCGAGCGCTTCCTGCCCGCGCGCGGTGAACTCCGCGGCGACCGCTGTGCACGCTTCGGCCTTGCGGCTGGAGATCACCACTTTCGCACCGGCGTTGGCCATTTCTTCCGCGATGGATTTGCCGATGCCTTTGGTGGAACCGGTGACGAGTGCGACTTTGCCTTTCAAACTGAACATAAAAAACTCCTTAATAAGCGATGGCACCACTATACCGCAGCCGCATTCACGGTGCCGCTGCAAACGCATACAATCGGCGCATGTCTGCCGCTGTGTTATGGGTTCGCGCCTGCGCGGGAACGACAGTGTCGGCTATTTTTCCACACGAACTCGAATCCGCTTTTATAACCAACTGACATGATTACAGAGAAACAAACCCTCCCCCTCGCCGGCATCCGCATCATCGAAATGGGCCACACCGTCATGGGGCCTTCGTGCTCCGTGGTATTCGCCGACCTCGGCGCCGATGTGATCAAAGTCGAGCCGCCCGAAGGCGAACGCACGCGCCACAACGTCGGCTTCGGCTCGGGCCTGTTTCCACTCTATAACCGCAACAAGCGCAGCATCTGTCTCGATCTTAAATCGGAGGCCGGCAAAGCCATTGTGCGCAAGCTCGTCACCACCGCCGATGCGCTGGTGGAAAATTTCGCGGCAGGCACCATGGATCGGCTGGGCCTGAGCTACGAGGATTTATCGAAAATCAATCCCAGGCTGATTTACTGCGCGCTGAAAGGTTTTCTCGGCGGCCCCTACGAGCATCGCCCTGCGCTGGATGAAGTGGTGCAGTTCATGGGCGGTCTCGCCTACATGACCGGGCCCAGCGGCAGGCCATTGCGCGCGGGCGCATCGGTGGTGGATTTGATGGGCGGCCTATTCGGCACCATCGGCATTTTGTCGGCGCTGCGCGAGCGCGAACGCACCGGGCACGGGCAATTGGTGAAGAGCGCGCTGTTTGAATCCACCGCCTTCATGGTGGCGCAGCACATGGCCGGGCAAGTCGTCACCGGCAAAGAACCGCCGCCGATGCCGGAGAAGTTAAGTTCGTGGGCCATTTACGAAACCTTCGTCACCGCGGATGCGAAGACGATTTTCATTGCCATCACCAGCGACAATCACTGGCGCGCGTTTTGCAAGGAATACCGGCTCGACGATCTGCTGAATGACCCCACGCTAAAAACCAATCCGCAGCGCGCGGCACAGCATGACCGCCTGCTGCCTGTCGTCGCAAAAATTGTAACGGCGCGCCCGTACGCCGATATGGCCGCTGCGCTCGAGCGTTTGAAAATTCCGTTCGCGCCGCTCGCCAAGCCATCGGACCTTTTCGACGATCCGCATTTGAATCAAGGCGGCCACATGCTCGATCTGCAATTCTTCAACGGCCGGCGCGCGAATATTCCGGGGTTGCCGCTGGAAATGGGTGAGCACGATCTGTCGATCCGCACGCAGCCGCCGCGTAAAGGCGAACAAACGCGCGAGGTGTTGGCAAGCCTGGGCTACAGCACAACGGACATCGACGCGTGGATCGCGCAAGGTGTAGCCCTATTGCCCGATAACACGTAAGTATTTAATTTTAAACAATATTTTATGATTCCCATGAATATCGTCACCCACACCGAAAAACTGCTCGCGCACAAAGACGGCGCTGCCGGCTGGATCACGTTTAACAACCCCGCGAAGCGCAACGCCATGTCCTATGACATGTGGTTAGGGCTCGACATCGCGCTGAATGAATTCATTGCAGACCCAGCGATACGCGTCATCGTGTTGAAAGGCGCGGGCGACAAAGCATTTGTATCGGGCGCGGATATCAGCGAGTTCAAGGAAAAGCGCGCCACCGTCGAAGCCGTCGCCGAATACAACAAGGTGTCGGTGACCATCGCCACCAAGCTGTTGAACTGCCCCAAACCCACCATCGCGATGATTCGCGGGTTCTGCATGGGCGGCGGGCTGGGCATCGCGCTCGCTTGCGACCTGCGTATTTGCGCCGACGATTCAAAGTTCGGCATCCCTGCCGGCAAACTCGGCGTGGGTTACAAATACACCGCGTTAAAGCGCCTCACCGATATCGTTG
>JAYUAH010000304.1:0-1961 GCA_043741415.1 Betaproteobacteria bacterium | reverse complement strand
ACTGATAAGACGCAACTGCTGGATTATCTGAGGCAGTCTCACGGTCAAACCGAAGAAAAGAAAAAGATTACGCTGACCCGCCGTTCGACCACCGAGATCAAAAAATCGGACAGCATGACGGGCAAAGCGCGCACCATTCAAGTCGAGGTGCGCAAAAAACGCGTGCTGGTGAAGCGCGATGTGGCCGTACCCGCGGAAGCGGCTGAGGTGCCGGTTGCGGAGCCGGTTGTAGTCGCGGTTGTGGAACCCGTTGTAGCACTGGTTGTGGAGCCTGTTGTGACCCCGGTTGTGGAGCCCGTAGCGGAGGCGGTTGCGTCCAAAGTAGTTGCGCAAGGGCCGCGGTCGATACTCGATGCGGCGCAAATCGCCATCCGCGAAGCCGAAGCCAAGCAGCATGCGCAACTCTCGCAGTTGCAGGCTGATGAAGTGCAGAAAAAAGTGGCGCAGGAGCATGAGCGCCGTAGAAAAGCTGAGCCTGTCGTTGAAACGGCCAAGCCCGCTGCAGTAGTTGCCAAGGCAGCCGATCTGGACAAGGGCGCGAAAGCCGCGACCGGGGCGGAAGCCACCAGTGCCGGCACGTTGCACAAACCGGCTGCCCCTGCCGGGGCCGAGAAAAAAGCACCCAAAAAAGCCACGGCACCCAAGCCCGGCGTATGGCGCGACGAAGCCGCCAACAAGCGCCGCACCATCAAGACCCGCGGGGACACCAGCAGCGGCACGGGCTGGCGCGATCGCAAGGTCAAGCACACCACACACCGCGATGACGATGCGCAGCACGCCTTCAGCGCGCCGACCGAACCGTTGGTGCGCGATGTGGTGGTGCCTGAAACCATTTCGGTGGCGGATCTCGCGCACAAAATGTCGGTGAAGGCCGCCGAGGTGATCAAGGCGCTGATGAAGTTGGGCAGCATGGTCACCATCAATCAGGTGCTGGATCAGGAAACCGCGATGATCGTGATCGAGGAAATGGGCCACAAAGCGGTGCGCGCCAAACTCGACGATCCGGATGCGTTCCTGGGCGACGATGAACCCGCGCATGCCGAAGCCAAACAAGAAACGCGCGCGCCGGTAGTCACCGTGATGGGCCACGTCGATCATGGTAAGACTTCGTTGCTTGACGCGATACGCCGCACCAAAGTGGCGGTGGGCGAAGCCGGCGGTATTACGCAGCATATTGGCGCCTATCACGTCGAAACCGCCAAGGGCATGATTACCTTCCTCGACACGCCGGGCCACGAAGCGTTTACGGCGATGCGTGCGCGCGGCGCGAAAGTCACCGATCTGGTGATCTTGGTGGTGGCCGCCGACGACGGTGTGATGCCGCAAACGCAGGAAGCCATCTCTCATGCCAAAGCGGCGAAGGTGCCGATGGTGGTGGCGCTGAACAAAATCGACAAGCCCGAAGCCAACGCCGACCGCGTGATGCAGGATCTTTCCGCGCATGAAGTGGTGCCCGAAGCCTGGGGCGGCGATACGCAATTTGTTCCCGTGTCGGCGCGTACCGGTGCGGGCCTGGATGCGCTGCTCGACGCCATCTTGTTGCAGGCCGAGGTGCTGGATTTGAAAGCGGCCAAGGACGCACCTGCCAAAGGCGTGGTCATCGAATCGCGCCTTGACAAAGGCCGCGGACCGGTCGCTACCGTGCTCGTGCAGTCGGGCACGTTGAAACGCGGCGACATCCTGCTGGCAGGTTCCGTGTTCGGCCGCGTGCGCGCATTGGTCGATGAGACCGGCAAAAACGTGGAAAGCGCCGGCCCGTCGATTCCGATTGAAGTGCTCGGCTTGTCCGATGTGCCGGCCGCCGGCGCGGATGTGCTGGTGCTGGGTGATGAACGCAAGGCGCGCGAAATCGCGTTGTTCCGTCAGGGCAAGTATCGCGATGTCAAACTCGCCAAGCAGCAATCGGCCAAGCTCGAAAATATTTTCGAGCAAATGGGCGAGGACGAGAAGAAAATGCTCCA
>JAYUAH010000303.1:0-1961 GCA_043741415.1 Betaproteobacteria bacterium | reverse complement strand
TGTTGCCTGCGTCTACCGTGACGGTCAGCTTTGAAAATCGCCGCCCTCCGCTGGAGGCTACCGCCGCTTCGCGCGCTCTGGCCGCGCATGCGCAAACGCTCTACCGCGAACTCGGCAAAACCCTGGTGGTTGATGCCGAGCCCGAAGGCGGCGGAACCGATGCTGCGTTCGCCGCGCTCAACAGCAAAGCGCCGGTGATCGAGCGCTTTGGGCTGCAAGGCTTCGGCGCGCATTCAACCGATGCCGAATACGTGCTCATCAACTCGATTCAGCCGCGCCTCTATCTGGCAACGCGCATGGTGATGGACATTGCTGCGGGCAAAACGCCGGTCAGCGGCAAGCGGTGACTTTTTTATCAGTGGCTTTACGCTGGAATTACCTATGCATAGGCGCTGACGGTCGTTTTGTGCTTACAGTCGACTTTAGCTATAGTCTGCATTTAGCCCCGATATAGCGGTGATTTCATAGAATAGTTGTTGCGCTTGCAACCCATGCCTACAACCCCCGCTCTACCCAAAATCCTCATCATCGGCGATGCCGTCGCGCTGACTGGATTTGCGCGGGTGATTCGCAGTATTTTTGGGCGATTGCATACGCACTACGAGTTGCATTAGCTGGCAACCCGCTTTGACGGCGGGGCGCACGACGGGCCGTGGACGTTGTACCCCACAGCGCGTGGCAAGAGTGTTTACGGCTACGATCAGATCGCGCCGCTGATCGACTCGCTGCGCCCCGATATCGCGTTCGTGCTCTACGATATTCCGTTTCATGCGCCCTATCTCGTCCACATCAAAGAGGCCGCGTGGCGACCCAAAGTGGTGATGTACGCGCCGGTCGAAGCCGGGCCGATTGCGCCGGAACTTATTGCACCGGTGAGCGGCGTTGACCGCTACGTGATGTACACCGAGTTCGGGCGTGAGGTGATCGAGGCCACGCTCGCGCAGGTGCGGCAGATGCCGACGAGCGTTGACAGCTTTCGCTTCCCGACAATCGAAGTGATTCCGCATGGCGTTGACACTGATCGCTTTTTTCCGATTGCCACGACTGGTGCGACCAACCATCCTGACGCCACAACTGAACGTCGACGCGCCGCACGACGGCATCTCAAAATCGGCGGCGATGATGATGACGACGACGACGACGCGTTCATCGTGCTCAACGGCAATCGCAACATGCCGCGCAAGCGGATCGATCTGACCCTGCAGGGCTTCGCGCGCTTCGCACTCGACAAGCCGCCGAACGTGAAGCTCTATCTACACATGGCGACGGAAGACACCGGCTGGAACGTGCTGATTCTGGCGCGCCGATACGGCATCCAGTCGCCTGATCATGACCCGCGCGGACAACGTGCGCCCCGACCTGCCAGACGCCGAATTAAATCAGCTCTACAACGCCTGTGACGTCGGGATCACCACCACGACCGGCGACGGCTGGGGCATGGTCAGCTTTGAGCATGCGGCCACCGGTGCCGCGCAGATCGTGCCACGACACACCTCGCTCGCTGCGCTGTGGAATGGTGCTGCGGAATTTATCGAGCCTATTGCTATGGTGACCTACCCCGGCAATCTCACCGAAGGGCAGGTCGTGTCGGCCGAGGGCGTGGCGGCGGCGCTGCAACGTGTGTACGAAGATCGCGCCTATCGGGCAGCGCTAGCGGCGCGTGCGTATGGCAACGCGACGCGCCCCGAGTTCAGTTGGGACGCTATCGCGCTGCGCTGGAAGGCGCTGTTTGATGAAGTGTTAGCGACACATTAAACCGGCTTCGCTGTGCTGTTCACTCGTCGTAAATGCCAATGGTCACTGCCTTGCCCACGCCGGTCGAGGCAATCGTGATTGCAAACGGCGGGGTGGGTGATTACACGGTTCCCGAAAACGAAACCGATACATTGGCGGTGTTGTCATAACCGGGCCACGGTGCCGTCTCGCCCGGATTGATGGTGCCGCAGTCGGCAGAATTAGGG
>JAYUAH010000302.1:0-1963 GCA_043741415.1 Betaproteobacteria bacterium | reverse complement strand
CGGATTGGAACCGCGGCGCTTGCCGCCGTTTTCCGCGTGCGTGATGCCGGCAAAAAAATCGGTGAATGCGCCGATTTTTGCGGGCAGATGCAGCGTGCAGTCGGCGGCTTTGTGGATCAGCTTGGCGGCGAGCGGCTTTGCGCGCGCGGATTCCGGCGTGCCCTCAGCGAGCAAGGCCGACAACTGCTTGCGCAACGCGGCACGCGGGCCTGCGCCCAGCGCCATCAACTCATTGAGCGTTGACGCACTCGCCGCACGCGCGGCTTTTTCGGCGTCACCTATAAACAATTTGGCATCGCTTGCGGCTTTGAGATCAAACACGTCGTCGCCGATGGCTACACCGCCGCGCGGCGCGTCACCCTTCACACTGAAAATGCCCAGCGGCAAATTCTGAATCGGAAAATCTGCATGGCCGTTGGCGCTGGCGACCCAGCTTTTACGGTTGGCGTCGTGGGTTTCGTCGAGGGCTATGGTCATTGTATAATCTCCGTAAGTATTTGATTTTAAATAATATTTTATTTTCGGCGCGTGGCGTAGCAGAGCTCACTGCACTTCGGTATCAATCACCACGGCAATGTTCTTCGCGGTGTTACTCACCGCCGTGCTGACGCCCTGCAAATCGCCGCTGCGCGGCATGGCATCGCCGCTTTTGGAAATGCGCGCGCCGATGATCACTTGCGGCGCACCCGACAAGCGCGCCGCGGGCGACATCGCCAAGCTATCGTCGAGCTTAAACGTGATCGGCAACTCACTGACTTTCTTTTTCAGGATCGCGAGCGGCATGCGCGGGCCTTGCGTGGGACGCGCAAAAATAAACACGATGTCGTTCGGTGCGGCCTTGCTTGCCAAGGCCGGCGCGAGCGTGACGGTGCCGCTCACGCCATCGGCGCTGACGGGTGTCGCGGGCTTGTCGGCGGCCTTAGCGGAGGACTCAGCCGCCACCGCAGCCACTTTGGCACCACCACCGGCCAAGCCGCGCGCTTCATTTATGCTCGATTGGATGGCACGCGCCATGTCGTTATCGGGCGGAATCAGTGTCGCGAGCTTCTCCCAATACTTAAGAGCGCCGGCGTAATCTTTTTTGTCGAACGCAATAGTGCCCGCGAGCGCCAGCGATTTGATATGCGCCGGATCGATTTTCAGCGCGCGCATGACCAGCGCTTCGGGTTCGCCGCGCAAATCCTGTCCCTGCGCCATGGCCAGGGTGTCGGCAAAATCCGCCAGCAAATCCGCGTCGTCGGGCACGCGCTCCACGGCCTTACGGTAGGCGGCAGTCGCATCGTCAAAGCGGCCCATCACGGCATACGATTTCGCCAGCATCGCCCAACCCTTGGGGTCGTCCGGATTCTGCTTCATGCGCTCAGCAAGTTTGGCCACCATGGCCTGAATCTGCTCGGCGGAAACCTCCTCGCGGGCAGCACCGGGTAGCGCCACCGGCGCCAGCGCATGCGGGTTACCCACGGTGAAGTAAAGGCCGACCGCCAACAGCGGCACCGCCACACCCATCACTATCGCGGTCAAACGACGCGGCGGCTGCACGACGATGACGGGGGCTTGATCAGCAGCGACGTCGTCCAGCAGGCGCCGCTCCAGATCCTGGCGCGCGCGCTCGTATTGTGCCTCGCTCAAGGTGCCTGCGTGGCGATCGGCTTCGAGTTCGCGCTGCTGGTCGCGATAGACCGCAAGGTTAAGCCGCTGCGCAGCGACGCCGCTATTGGTGTTGTGCCTGAGCAAGGGCAGCAGCAGAAACAGCAGTGCAGCGACGATCAGCAGCGCCGCGATTATCCAGAATAAAGTCATCGGCGCTCAGGCTCGCTGCTGTTCAGCAACGCTGCGGCGCGCGCACGCTCGGCCGCACTGAGCGTGGGCTCCGCGTCCGCGGCACGACGGCGCAGCCGCATGAACAGCGCCACCAAGGCCGCCAGCAGCAGCACGCCGGGGCCGAACCACAGCACCACGGTTG
>JAYUAH010000301.1:0-1967 GCA_043741415.1 Betaproteobacteria bacterium | reverse complement strand
CTTCCCACGTCTCGCGCGGCAGGTCGTAGACAAACTCCACGCCGTAGCCGTTGGGATCGTGTATGTAGAGGCTGTGCGTCATGCCATGCTCGACGCGGCGGTCGAACGTCACGCCTTTTTTCTGCAGATAGACGAGCTGGGCGAGCCACGCCTCGCGGTCCGGCAGCGTGATGGCGATGTGATTGACCGCTACCGGCATGCCGAACATTTTCCATTCTTGGGGCGGCGGGGGCAAGTCGCGGTTTTCGACCAGCGCGATATCGTGGTGGTGCGAGCCGCCGTCGCGCTCGCCCGCGTAGAAGCGCATTTTCGGCGGATTAGGCCGCTCTGCGGTGCGCTTCAGTTCGCCGACCTGGCGAAAGCCGACGACCTCGGTCCAAAAACGATGCGATGTTTCAAGGTCGCGGACATTGAGTACCAAGTGGTTAATGCCGCGCGGCGTAACGGGTTTGTCCATGGTGAGTTCCTCCGATTGCAGACCATCATACGCCTTCTTTTTTTGCGCCGGGAATATGACCGATGAATGGTCCGTAGCGGCAAGCCGTAGATTTATCGAACGCGAATGTTTGTTACATAAGTATTTGATTTTATTGAGTTTTTTATTTTGTGATACAGGATGACGTTCAGGCGAAATACAGCTTGAAGGGCGTTTCGCCGCCGATCACGCGGCGCACGTTCGCATCCGCTATCCAGCGCTTAAAGGCTTCTACGACATCGGCATATTTCACGCGATCTTCAAACGTGGCGAACGGCCAGTCGCTGCCCCACAGCAAACGTTCCGGGCCGCACTGCTGCACCAGTTCGCGCGCGCAGGCTTGCGCGACGTCGGGTGATTCCAGCCGGTAGCCGGCGGACATTTTTACCCAGGTGCGGCCTTTATCCACCGCACGCATCATCGTCTGAAAGCCTACGCAGGCAACACCCTTGCCGCGTGTGGAATGACCAAAGTGATCAATCACCAGCTTCACGCCCGCAGCCTGTAGCGTGGCGATGTATTAGGCTATGGTCGCGTCACATGGCGGCTTGTGCCACGCCATTGCGCTCAAGGGCATATCGGTGGTGTAGACGTGCGCGTGGGTGTCTATGAGCGGTGCGTCAGACGCGGTTGCTTGCATGAGGTGTTTTCTCCGGATCAAGTCGCAGCTTTGTCGGATGATACCGTGCGCCCGCGCAGCCGTGCCCACCCGCGCCCGCACAGTTGAGCGAGATCGTCGACAAAGGTAAATACCACCGGTATCACCAGCAAACTCAGAAACGTTGAAGTAATCAGCCCGCCGATTACCGCGATGGACATCGGGCTTCTGAACGACGGATCGGCGGTGCCGGTGCCCAGCGCGATAGGCAGCATGCCCGCGCCCATGGCGATAGTGGTCATGACAATGGGCCGCGCACGTTTGTGGCAGGCATCGAGCAGCGCTTCCAGGCGCGTCATGCCGCCGCGCCGCGCGACGATGGCGTACTCCACCAGCAAAATCGAATTCTTGGTCGCCACGCCCATCATCATGATGAGCCCGATCAGCGACGGCATGGAGAAACTCTTGCCGGTGACGAGCAAAGCCACAAACGCGCCGCCGAGCGAGAGCGGCAGTGCCGCCAAAATCGTGACCGGTTGCAGCACGTCCTTGAACAGCAGCACCAGCACGATGTAGATGCACAGCACGCCGGTCAACATGGCGAGACCGAAGCTCGCGAACAGTTCGCCCATGACTTCCGCGTCGCCGATTTCGATTTGCTTGACGCCTGCGGGCAGGTTGTGGATCGCGGGTAACGCCGCCACCGCCTCGGTGACTTCACCCAGCGGCACGCCGGCAACTTCGATCTCGAAATTGATATTACGAGCGCGATCGTAGCGGTCGATGACGGCAGGGCCGCTGCCCATTTCCAGCGTCGCGACTTGACCGATCATGACGGGGCCGACCTGCGGTTTTGAGGAGGTCACCGTCAGGCGTTCCAGCAGGCGCAGATCG
>JAYUAH010000300.1:0-4822 GCA_043741415.1 Betaproteobacteria bacterium | reverse complement strand
GCATGCCGCATGATCACCAGCCCCGACTTTAACGACGCCGAAATGATGGCGATACTGATGTCGCGCGAAGTGCGCGACGGCGAAATTTCTGCTTGCGGCGCGTTATCGCAAATCCCCGCGACCGCTTTGTTGCTGGCGAAAGCACTGCACGCGCCGAATGCGGAACTGATTATCCTGAACACTTTGTTTCGTTCCTTTGCCACGTCGCGCCAGTTTCATTTTCTGGCGCAACGCGGTGATCTCGGCTTGTTTTTTGCCAGCGGCGTGCAGATCGACCAGCAGGGTAACTACAATTTACATCAGCTTGGAACGGATCACGATCACCCCGACGTGCGCTTTCCCGGCGGCTATGGCGGCGGCCTGATTTATTATTGCGCGCGGCGCACCGTGGTGTTTCGCACCGAGCACACCAAGCGCTCGCTGGTCGCGCACGTCGACTATATTTCTGCGTGCGGCAGTTCGCCTGCAGACACGCTGCGTCTGGGCAATCCCAGCAAGCTGGTCACGCCCAAGGCGATATTTGCGTTCGACAAAGTCGCAGGCTGCCTGCGGCTGGACACGATCCATGCGCCCTATACTTTGCAGGACATCCGCGACAACACCGGTTTTGATCTTGGCGTCAACGGCCCGGTGGCCACCACACCCCCGCCGACCCTGCAGGAACTTGAAACCCTGCGACGCGTGGTGCGGCCACAAATGATCGAAGCCGGTGCCTATAGCGCATGGGCGGAAAAAACGCTGGCTGCTGCGTAAACCCCGATTCACCCTAAAAAAACCGCAAATCAGCCACAGAGAACACAGAGAGATATCAAGGTATTACGGCAAGGTTGCGGGATCACCTTTCGGGTGAGGCCTCGCAATCTCGTAGCTAGTTGTTTTTCTCTGTGAACTCTGTGTCCTCTGTGGCCGACAGCTTTTTCTAGGCTCACCCGCGCGCCGCAGTGTCTTGCCGGTAAAACCGCGCCAGTTGTGCATACACCTGCGGATACTCGTCGCGCACCGCTTGCGGCATTTCAAAAAAGGCCTCGCTCATCACCGCAAAAAATTCAGCGGGGTCTTCCGCGGCGTACTCGTCGATCACCGTGTCTTCCCAGTCGTCCACGCGCTTGCAAAAATGTTCGTACGCCGCGCTGAAAGCTGCGGCCCATTCTTCGCGACTCATGTCGGCATGCAGCGGCGGAAAACCATTGGCGTCGCCGTTCAGCATATCGATCTGGTGCGCGAACTCGTGGATCACCACGCTATACCCCTCGCCCTTACCGGCTTGATTCACATCGGCCCACGACAGCACCACCGTGCCGTGCGCCCATGATTCGCCGCTCATTGGCTTCTCAATCGTGTGCACCACGCCGACTTCGTCGACTTCTTCGTGGCGTGCGACAAATTCGCCGGGATAGATAATCACCTCGGTCCAGCTTTTGTACCAATCCAGATCGAGATTCAAAATCAGCATGCACGCCTGAATCGCAATCGCGAGCCGTGCACCATCATCAATATGTAAATTGCCCGCCGCATTGATGGGCTTTTCAGCGAGGAAAAGCGTTGCGAGTTGCCTGAGCCGCGCTTGCTCATCGGCGCTGAGCACGCGCGTGAAGTTGTAGCTGGCAATTTCGCGCGCCCACTGCGCGTCGTCGATAGGCGCTTCACGCAACACACGTTCACGCCGGCGCCGTTTAAAAAAATTGAACAAAATCAAATACTTACGTTAAATCAGGCGATCCACACATCAACCGCTTTTACTCGCATCACTGACCTCAACCACCTTGAGCAAAGGCGCTGTTGAATCCTCCAACTCCACACCTTCAATTTGCGCAAAGCGTTGCGATATTTTTTTACTGCTGATCTGCACCTGCTGCGCGTCTTCGTGCGCTTGGCGCACGTGGTCGGCGAGCTTGCGCATGCGGTCGTCGAAGCGCGCGAAGTCGAGGCTCAGCTTCACCAGCTCGTCTTTGATAACGTGAATCTGGTTGCGCGTTTCTACGTCCTTGAGCACCGCGCGCGCGGTGTTGAGCACAGCCATCAGCGTGGTGGGCGAGACGATCCACACCCGCTTGTTATTGGCATATTCCACCACTTCGGCGTGATGCGCATGGATTTCCGCGAACACCGCCTCGGCGGGAATGAACATCACCGCACCGTCGGAGGTTTCACCGGCAATAATATATTTGCTGCTGATCGCATCCACGTGGCGTTTGACGTCGGCCTTGAACTGCTTTTGCGCCAGCGTGTAATCCACGTCGTTGGTGTCCGGCGCAAACATGCGGTGATAATTTTCCAGTGGAAATTTCGAATCCACCGCCACCAATCCGGTAGGTGCCGGCAACTTGAGTACGCAATCGGCGCGCGTGCCGTTGGACAGCGTACATTGCATTTCAAACGCGCTGGTCGGCAACACATTGCGCACCAGTGCTTCTAGCTGTACTTCGCCGAAGGCGCCGCGGGCGCGCTTGTCGCCGAGCAACTCCTGCAAGCTCAGCACGCTGCCGGTCAGGCCATCGATTTTTTTCTGCGCTTCGTCGATGGTCGCCAACCGCGCCATGACGTTGACAAAGGTTTCGTTGGTTTTTTTGAAGCCTTCGTCGAGACGCTCGCTCACTTTGCCGGAAATCTGTTCCAGCCGCTCGTCAATTTTGGCGTTGAGCGAACGCGTGGTTTCCACCAGCCGCTCGTTGATGGCCGCACTCTGCTGCGTCATGTTCTGCACCAGCGCCTGTTGCAGCGCCTGCAAGGTATCGCGCGTTTGCTGGAGTTCCATGCCCACCGAGCCGCGCAGCCGGTCGCTGGTGTCGGCGAGATGGCCGCCGAGCCGGTCGCCCTGCTGGGTAAGGCCGCTGTGCAGATCGACCAGCATGGCGCGGTGCTTGGCCTCGAGGCCGCTGTCGAATTGGCCGGATAAGGTTTCGAGTGCGCGTGTCTGTGCACGCATGCGCAGGTACATCAGCATAAGCGCCATCAGCGCGATCACTAACAAAATAATTGTCACCCAATCCATCATCGGATCAGTATACCGCCGTTCAAGCGATCTCCCGCAACACCCGCATCGGCGGTGTCGCCAGCACGCGCCGCGTGCCGAGGTGGCCCGCAAGCGCAATACCCGCGCTGCCGAATATCACACCTGCGAGCCACGCCAGCGGGCTAAAGTTGTAGCTCAGGTTAAGCACTTTCACCGCCAGCACATAACCGAGGCCGCTCGCACCGGCCGCTGCGATCAAGCCCGCCAGCGCACCGATCACCGCAAACTCCGCCACATGCGCGCGGGTCAATTGCGCGCGGCTTGCACCCAGCGTGCGCATGATGGCAGCCTGTTGTATGCGGTCATCCTGCGTGCTGGCAATCGCGGCGTAGAACACCACCAGCCCCGCCAGCAGCGTAAACAAAAACACAAACTGCACGGCCCTGGAGACTTGCCTCATCATGGTTTGCACCTGCGCCATCACCTGCGCCACGTCGATGACCAACAAATTGGGAAACTGTTTGATCAGCGCATTGAGCAGATCGGCGTTGCCGGGCGCCACATGAAAACTGGTGACATAGCTCACCGGCTGGCCTTCGAGCAGTGCCGGCGGCGCGATCAAGAAAAAGTTGACGTTGAAACTGTCCCAATTCACTTTGCGCAGGCTGGTGACGGTGGCGGCCACCGCCGTTCCCGCGATATCGAAGGTCAGCCTGTCACCCAGCTTCACGCCGAGCCGCTGCGCAATGCCGTCTTCCATCGAATACTGTTCGCGCGCAGCACCCGTAGCCGGCCACCACTTTCCGGCCGTGATGCGATTATCTTTCGGCAAATTCGTCGCCCATGACAAATTGAATTCGCGCTCGATCTGGCGCTTGGCGCGTTCGTCGGGAAAATCGGCAGCGGTGATACTGCGTTCGTTGATCTGCACCAGCCGGCCGCGAATCATCGGATGCATCAACGGTTCAACGGCTTTGCGCTCGGCAAAAAAGCGCTTCAGTGGCGCTACTTGATCATCCTGAATATTCACCAAGAAGCGATTCGGCGCATCGGGCGGCAGACTCGCCTGCCACGCTTGCAGCAAATCATTGCGGATCAAGGTCAGCGTCAGCAGCGCCATCAAGCCCAGCCCCAGTGCGATCACCTGCACGATGGTGCCCAGCGGACGGCGGCGCAAATTGGCAATGCCAAAGCGCCAACTGATGCCGCGATTGCGCAGCGTCGCCAGGCTCTTGAGCAACAGCCACGCCAGCAAGCCCGCGACCAGCATCGCGCCGCTGAAGCCCAGCACCACATAACTCCCCACACGCAAATCGCTGGCTTTCCAGATGATCATGCCGGCGATGGTGGCAAAACCGAACGCATAGCCCGCGATACCGCGGCTATCGGGCGCGCCCAGATCGCGCCGCATCACGCGCATGGCGGGCACACGACCGAGTGCGATGATCGGCGGCAGCGCAAACGCCAGCAGCAGCGCAAGGCCCATCACCAGACCATGCACCAGCGGCAGCAGACTCGGCCGCGGCAAATCCACCACGACCAAAGTGCCGAGCCAGTACGCCAGCACCTGTTGCGCCAGCACACCGATCACACAACCAAGCAAACTCGCCAGCAAACCCAGCACGGCAAAGTGCACCACGTACATGCGTATCAAGCGCCCTTGGCTCGCGCCGAGGCAACGCATCATCGCGCAGGTATCAAGATGACGTTGCAAAAAACGCCGCGCTGCCAGCGCAATCGCCATCGCCGCCAGTACCACGCTGACCAGCGCGGCGATATTCAAAAACTTTTCCGCACGCTCCAGCGCCGAGCGGATTTCGGGGCGTGCATCGCGTATGCCTTCGATGCGCTGGCCCGGCTGCAAGCGCG
>JAYUAH010000299.1:0-4831 GCA_043741415.1 Betaproteobacteria bacterium | reverse complement strand
GCAGGTGGCGTACGACTGCGATCTTGAGCTGGCCCTGCGCATTCTGATTGAAGCCGCACAGCGCCAGCCGCGCGCGCTGGCTGATCCACCCCCGTTAGCGCTGATCACCAAGTTTGCCGACAACGGCATTGAGCTGGAATTGGGCTTCTGGGTGAATGACCCTGAGGCCGGTACCGCCGACCTGCGTTCGGCGCTGCACCTCGACCTCTGGCGCGAGTTCAAAAAGCACAATATCGAGATTCCCTACCCGCAGCGCACCATGCATCTGGTGAGGCCACCGAAACACCTGCCCAGCAGCGCCGAAAAATTGTAAAATATTGTTTAAAATCAAATACTTACAATGATACAACCTTGTTACAAAATAGCGCTATCCGCACCCACTGAAGTTCGGTAGACTTGTTTGGTTTTACCCGTACCTATACGCCGTTAACGAGGAGGTTTATGTTCCCAGTATTCACAGGTTTGCTCGACATGCCGTGGTGGGGTTATGTGCTTGCCACGCTCGGTCTCACACACATCACCATTGCAGCGGTGACGATTTATTTGCACCGGCATTCCGCGCATCGCGCGCTGGATTTGCATCCGATTGTCAGTCATTTTTTCCGCTTCTGGCTATGGGCCACTACCGGTATGACGACGAAAGCATGGACCGCCATCCATCGCAAGCATCACGCGAAATGCGAAACGGTCGACGATCCGCACAGCCCGCAGATTTTCGGCATTAAAGTATTGCTGACGCAGGGCGCAGAACTGTATCGCAAGGAAGGCGCCAATCAGGAAACACTGGATCACTACGGTCACGGCACGCCCGATGACTGGATGGAAAATCACGTCTACGGCGTGCACGATCGCATCGGCATCGGCGCCATGCTGGTATTGGATTTCATCCTGTTCGGCCCGATCGGCATTACCATCTGGGCCATACAAATGATGTGGATTCCGTTTCTGGCGGCCGGCGTCATCAACGGCATCGGCCACTACTGGGGTTATCGCAATTTTCAGTCCGAGGACGCCAGTTCTAACGTGTCGCCGTGGGGCATCCTTATCGGCGGCGAAGAGCTGCACAACAACCATCATGCTTACCCCACGTCGGCGAAACTCTCCAACCGTTGGTATGAGTTTGACATCGGCTGGCTGTACATCCGCATTTTAGAGATGCTGGGCCTGGCCACCGTCAAGAAAGTCGCGCCCAAGCTGCGTCTTAACGCCAGCAAGACCACCTGCGATTCCGATACCCTGCAGGCGGTGATCACGCATCGCTACGATGTGGTGACGCGCTATGCGCGCTCGCTGCGCAACACCTGTGCCACCGAGATGCAGGCGTTGAAAGCGCGTGCGGTGAGCGTGGATGGGGCGCGTCTTAAGCGCTGGCTTAACATCGACGCCGCGGCACTGCCTGAAACTGAACGTGCGGAACGCGCCAATGTGATCAGCCAGAGCAAGGTGCTGGCCACCGTGTATACCATGCGCGACGAGCTCACCGGCGTGTGGCAGCGCTCTACCGCCACCAAAGAGCAACTGGTGCACAAGTTGGAAGACTGGTGCCACCGCGCCGAGACCAGCGGCATCGCGCCGCTACAAGAGTTCTCCAAGCGCCTGCGTTCCTATGCCTGATTGCCGTGTTTTCCATGGCAACAAAAAAGCCCGCCAGTGAAAACTGTGCGGGCTTTTTATCGAGCGAAACAGCTTATTTAATCTTCGCTTCCTTGTAGAGCACGTGTTTGCGGGCAACGGGATCGAATTTGCTGATCTCCATTTTTTCCGGCATGGTGCGCTTGTTCTTGGACGTGGTGTAGAAATGCCCCGTACCGGCGGACGATTCCAGTTTGATTTTGTCTCGTTTGCTTGCCATGGTGGGCTCCGTTAGCTTGTTTAGACCGCGACGCCGCGGCCGCGCAGATCAGCCAGCACCACATCGATACCGTTCTTGTCGATGGTGCGCAGGCCCGCTTGTGACACGCGCAGGCGTATCCAACGGTTCTCGCTCTCCACCCAGAAACGGCGATGATGCAGATTCGGCAAAAAGCGCCGCTTGGTTTTGTTGTTGGCATGGGAAACATTGTTTCCCACCATCGGCTTCTTGCCGGTAACCTGACATATGCGTGACATGATGAGCCTTGAATACGTAACCTAATAGTGAATCGTGCAAAAGACCAAGCAAAGGGGGCGAATTCTACACGAGATCAGGCTGAAAACTCAAGGACTTAGCGCGTCGTCGACTTTGAGCCGATTGCGCAGATAAATAAAAATATTGTTTAAAATCAAATACTTATAAAATACCCTGTTGCGCGAACGACATCACACTGTCGGCGCCGACCACAAAATGATCCAGCACTTTCACGTCCACCAGCGCCAGCGCACGCTTTAAGGTCGCCGTCAGCATCTCGTCGGAGCGGCTCGGCTCAGCGATACCCGACGGATGGTTATGCGCAAAAATCACCGCCGCGGCATTGTGACGCAGCGCGCTTTTCACGACTTCACGCGGATACACGCTGGTCTGCGTGAGCGTGCCGTTGAACAAATCATCCACCGCCAGCACGCGGTGTTGCGCATCGAGAAACACGCCGACGAAGACTTCGTGTCCACGATTATGCAATCGGAGTCGCAGGTAATCCCGCACCGCCTTGGGTGAATTGAGCACCGCGCCCTGCTTCAGTTGCTCGCCCAGCGCGCGCTGCGCCATTTCAAGCACCGCCTGCAACTGCGCATACTTCGCCTCGCCCAGCCCATGGATATTGCAGAAGGTTTTTTTGTCTGCGCCACACAACGCCGACAGCGATCCGAACTGCGCCACCACCTCGCGGGCCAGATCCACCGCGGATTTTCCCGTGACCCCCGTGCGCAAAAAGATCGCCACCAATTCCGCATCGGACAGCGCAGCCGCGCCTTTCAACAATAGTTTCTCGCGCGGACGGTCGTCTGCGGGCCAGTCGGTGATTGCCATGATTGAATACCATGAAGAGGGAAACAAATGAACGGCTGAAACGGCTTGCGGTTTACCGAGCGGCGTGCACATTTCACGTTTCATGGCAGTACGCTACACTGACATCTCAACTGCGCAGAAGGCGCTATATGACTGATAATTCGAGAAAAAAAGTCGTTTTGGGCGTAACCGGCGGGGTCGCGGCGTACAAAGCGGCTGAACTCGTGCGGCGCCTGGGTGACCACGGCATCGCCGTGCATGTGGTGATGACGCAGGCGGCCTGCGGCTTCATCACGCCGGCAACGATGCAGGCGCTGTCGGGCAATCCGGTCTACACCGATATGTGGGATACGCGCATCGATAACAGCATGGCGCATATCGAATTGTCGCGTGACAAAGCGGCCATCGTCATCGCACCGGCCAGCGCGGATTTCATGGCGAAACTTACGCACGGCCACGCCGACGATTTGTTGTCGACGCTGTGCCTCGCGCGCGACTGCGCGCTGTTGGTGGCCCCCGCGATGAACCGTCAGATGTGGGATCACCCCGCAACCCAGCGCAATGTCGCGCAGCTTGCACAAGACGGCGTCACCGTGCTCGGCCCCGCCAGCGGTGATCAGGCGTGCGGCGAAACCGGCAACGGGCGCATGCTGGAAGCACAAGACATCGCCGACGCCGTTGCGGCCTTCCTCGCACCAAAAACACTGCAAGGCGTGCAGGTGTTGATGACCGCGGGGCCGACGTTCGAACCGATTGATGCGGTGCGTGGCATCACCAATCGCAGCTCCGGCAAAATGGGTTACGCCATCGCGCGCGCAGCCCTCGGCGCCGGGGCTAAAGTCACGCTGATTTCCGGGCCCAGCAGCCAACCGCTGCCCGCCGGCGCGTTGGTCACCCCCGTGCAAAGCGCCGCGGAAATGTTCGAGGCGGTGAAGCGCCACGCCACCAAGGCGGATATTTTTATCGGCGTCGCAGCGGTGGCCGATTATCGTGTCGACAAGCCGCGCGAGCACAAGATCAAAAAAACCGACCAGTCGCAGCTCACGTTAAAACTCGTGCCCAACCCGGACATTCTGGGCTGGATCGCCGCGCAACCCAAGCCGCCGTTCACGGTGGGTTTCGCCGCGGAAAGCCAGCATCTCGAAACCTACGCCGACGAAAAACGCCGACACAAAAAAGTGCACATGATTGTCGCCAATCTCGCGCAAAGCGCGATTGGCGCCGACGACAACGAGGTGATGCTATTGGATGACGCCGGCACGCACAAACTCGCGCGTGCGCCCAAGGATGTGGTAGCGCGGGACATCGTCGCGCATATCGCGACGTTGTTTAAAGCGGCAAAGCGGCAGCGTTAGTTCACGCTAACGACCGGAATTCGCCACCGCACGCCCAATGCCGCCCGCACCGCCCTGGGCCTTGGAGCGATACAACGCTTCGTCCACCCGGTCCATCAAGGCATCGATGGTCGTGCCGTGCGTGGGCGCTTCGCCCAGCGCGATGGTCACGCCAAAATCGAGCGCCTGTTCGCGCGCGAAGTCCTGCACCCGCGCCTGTATGCGGCGTGCGATTTGCTCGCCCTCGTCGAGCGAGGCGTCATTAAGCAGAATCACGAATTCGTCGCCACCGTAGCGTGCAGCGACATCGCCGTCGCGTATCGCGTCGTGCAGGATGTCGCCCAACTTTTGCAGCACTTGATCGCCGACCGCATGGCCTTTACCGTCATTGACGCTTTTGAAGCGGTCCATGTCGGCGAACATCAGCACCAGCCGCCCGCCATTCTGATGCACCCGGTCAAAAAATTCATCGGCTGCCGCCAGCAGCGCGCCGGTTCATGAGCCCGGTCAAGGTATCGGTATTGCTTGAGCGTTCAAGCTGCTTGCGTGAAGCATCGATGCGCCCCATCAGTAT
>JAYUAH010000298.1:0-1975 GCA_043741415.1 Betaproteobacteria bacterium | reverse complement strand
CTTCGAGCCCTGGCTACGCACGTGGCCGCTAATCGTCCGACCGTCTAGTCGGATCTTCACCCGATTCATCTGATTCGCCGTCAATCGTGAAAAAAACGGCGCTCATTGGTCTGCTGCTTGTCGGCTATTTCTTGCTCGCCCATATTGCGCTGACCTCCGAAGGGGGGCAGCATTGGGCTGCGCTGATCGCGATCTTACCGTTGGCCGCCTGGTGGCTAAAGGCGTTGCTGGCGGATGACTTATCGGGGCGTCGCCGCAGCCTTATCCTTGTGATCGGTCTGCTAATCGGCGGGCTCGGATGGTGGTTCTGGTCACGCTGGGTCGGCTATGCAGAGTGGGTGTATCTCGTTCAAAGCATGGGCAGCATGTTATTGATGGCAAGCGTTTTTGGCGCGAGCTTGCTGATGAAAAAGGGCGACTGGGTTACGCGGCTGGCGACGGTGATTCACGGCGGCTACCTGCCCCCGGAAATCGCCTGCTATACCCGCAGAGTCACCGTTGCCTGGACTATTTTCTTTTTGATTATGGCGGCGACGTCCATTGTTTTGTTTGCATGGGGCTCACGCGAATGGTGGTCTGCATTCATCAATTTATTTTCTTGGCCCTTGGTGGCGGCGGCATTTTTGGTGGAATACGGTGTGCGAAAAGTCTTGCACCCCAATTTTCAGCACGTGAGCTTGTCAACGACCGTTCAACGTGTTGCGAGCGCACTGGGTCGCGGGAAAGCACGTAAATGACCGCCGCGCGTGTACTCCCTTTAATTTCGGCGATCACACCGCACACTCTCGTGGCCTTTGATGATGCGCAGAACTTTGACGCAGCACACTACGTTGCCGCCATCCGTCTGCTAGCGCTGCGAATGCCGCCACCATCGGCGCAAACTGCTGTTCTAAATATGTGTGCCAATCGCTATCAATTTGCAATTGGTTTCGGGGCTGCGCTCCTGCGTGGCCTGCCGACTTTAATGCCCGCCAGCCATTCTGCCGAAACGCTGAACCAACTGCGCAAGCAGTTTCCTGCGGTCGTTTTATTTACTGATGGTTTCGACGCGTCAATTGATTTACCGCGCGTGGATGCTATTGATCTAGCGGCGACAGATCCATTTGAAGCGCGTGAGGCGGCTCATTTTTCGGTGCCGATGATTGCTTCGAGTCAGCTCGCGGCGTACGTGTTCACCTCGGGTTCCACCGGATTGCCGACACCACACGCAAAGCACTTCGGTGCCCTGGTCATGAACGCGCACGCCGAGGCCGAGCGTTTTGGCATGAATCGCAAGTTGGACAACGCAGCCCCCGTGTCCATTATCGGCACGGTGCCGCCACAGCATATGTATGGCTTCGAGACCACAGTGCTTTTGCCACTCATGAACGGGCATGCGTTCTACTCGGGCCGTCCGTTTTTCCCGATTGATGTGGCGCGATCCCTCGCCGCTGCGCGCGCGCCAAGAATGTTGGTGACTACACCCGTGCATCTGCGCACCCTTTGCGCGCATCCGGAACCCATGTCGGCCTTGGCGCATGTCGTTAGCGCTACTGCGCCGCTTGACCCGGCCCTGGCTGAACAGGCCGAAGCCTATTTTCGCGTGCCGCTTTCCGAGGTGTATGGTTGTACCGAAGCGGGCCAGGTTGCCACACGGCGCACGCTTGAGGGCGAAACCTGGCAGACCTACGCGGACATCGAAATTCATCCGAATTCTGATGGCACCGCGACGGTCAGTGGCGGTCACGTGGAAACCCCGGTCATCCTGGGTGATCTCGTGCGCGTTGAAGATCGTACCCATTTTGCGCTACTCGGGCGCACGGCTGACATGGTCAACATTGCCGGAAAGCGCGCTTCCCTGGACTACCTTAATCACCATTTGCAAACGATCGACGGCGTAGAGGACGGCATTTTTTTTTGGCCTGATCACAACGAAGCAGAGACGCTACAGCGTCTGGTGGCATTTGTTGTTGCACCGCGACTGAACCGGGCGCAA
>JAYUAH010000297.1:0-1976 GCA_043741415.1 Betaproteobacteria bacterium | reverse complement strand
GCCCGGCTGACGCTATGCAGCGCTGTTGCCGGAATATTTGGCGCAGCGTGCGCTTTTGCGCAGCCTAACGGTGCTTCGACAGGCTCAGCACAAGGTTTTCCCGAACGCCCAATGCGCATGATCGTGCCGTTTTCGCCGGGCGCGGGCACTGATCTATTGAGCCGCGTGATCGCGCGCAAGCTGCAAGCGTCGTGGGGACAAAACATGATGGTCGAAAACCGTCCGGGCGGCGGCACGATTATCGGTATCGCGGTCGCGGCCAAGGCGCCGCCCGACGGTTACACGCTGGTAATGGTTACGCCGTCGTTCGTGATCAACGCCACCGGCCTGAAAAAACTGCCTTACGACAGCGTTAAAGATTTTATGCCGGTGACGTTGTTCGCAACCTCGCCGCTGGTGTTGGTTGTGCACCCGTCGCTGCCGGTGTGGTCGGTCAAAGAACTGATCGCACTGGCGAAAGCGCGGCCGGGACAAATCACCTACGCCTCTGCCGGCAACGGCAGTCCCACGCATCTGGGGATGGAAGTATTCCGCAGCGCCAGTGCGGTGATGACGCATGTGCCGTACAAAGGTGCCGCGCCGGGGGTGATCGATCTGTTGGGCGGACAAGTGCAAGTGATGATGACCACGCTCGCCTTCGTCAAGCCGCATGTCGACACGCACAAGCTGCGTGCGCTGGGGGTGAGCACGTTGAAACGCGTGGCGGCGATGCCCAACGTGCCGGCCATTGCAGAAACCTTGCCCGGCTACGAAGTGCTCAACTGGTGGGGTGTGCTCGCGCCCGCCGGCACGCCGCACGCGATTGTCGCCAAATTTAATGGCGCGATGGTGGCCATGCTGCGCGATGCTGATGTGCAGGAGGTGCTCGCTCGCGAAAACATCGACCGCGCGGGTTCGAGTGCGGCGGAGTTTGGCGCCTATCTGCACGCCGAGATTGCCAAGTGGTCGAAGGTGGCGCGTGAAACGGGCGTGAAACTGGATTAGCGTTCACCCCGCCGCGGCGGCTGCACCGCGCGCAACGCCAGCCACCACGCGCACGGCACCAGCGCAACGGTGATGTCGCTGGTGCGCGTAGGAATCCACTGCTGAATCAACTCGAGCAGGAGTATCCACGCACTCAGCAATACGCTCCAGCGGCCGGGCGCGTTGCGCAGTTGCGTGCCGATCAACATCAACGCGCCGGTCAGAAATATCACACCACAAAACACCGCGAGATTGATGTCCATCGCGCCTTGCAATAGCGATGCGAACGGCACCCAGTTCATCGGCCCCTGCAGCGCGCTGAACACGAACGGGCGCAATGCTTCGGCGCTGTACCAAACCATGGCCACCATAATCACCAGTGGGCCCGCGCGCGCTATGCCGGCGCGCAGCACCGCCAAACCCGCCAGCGTTCCGACGATCGTGCCCACGAATACGCCGAGTGAAATCACCTGCCCTTCCAGAAAAAAACGCATGCCCAAGCCCAGCAGCGCAGCACCCAGCAGCCACCGCTGCGCAAAACGTAAGCTGTGCACCACGCCGGCGATCAGCAGCAGGCTCACCGCCATCGATGCCACCGACCACGCGTTGAGTGAGCTCAGCGCCGCCATCGGCTTTAACGCGAGATAAACCTGCCGCACACTCAGCGCCGGCTCAAACGGCCACAGCCGCCAGCCCAGCCAAAACACAATCACCAGCAGCGCGAGTATCGTATGCCGATGATGGTGTTGGTCGCTACCTTGCGACCAACGCGGCAGCTTCGCAAACACCATCTGACCGAGCGCAATGCCGGTGAAAGTGCCGACGCCGTTCCACAGCGCATCCGACAAGGCCGCCGTGCGCGCGGGCACAAAAATCTGCGCGATTTGCAGCAACAGCGCGAACGCAATCGCAACCATGCTGTAAGCGGCGCGGCGCCAGTAATTAGCGGCGCCGTTCGTCGCGTAGACAATCGCCACGCCGATGGGCACAAACAACACGATGTTGCCCGCGAC
>JAYUAH010000296.1:0-4839 GCA_043741415.1 Betaproteobacteria bacterium | reverse complement strand
AATGCCGGCAATAAGGTCGAGCAATCATTGTTGGGTGTGGATGCGGTATACCTGTTTAGCCGCAGCGAATGGCGGCCGTACTTTGCCTTGGGCACGGGTGCCGAGCGCGACCGGCGCTCGAATGCCGGCGGGCATCTTAGCGGCACGTCGCCGTACGTCAGTGCTGCCGTCGGCCTGCGCTATATGTTCAGCGACACCTTCGGTATGCTGGCCGAGTATCGCCGTGTCGAAGGGTTTCTGCGCGACTCCAGCAAATGGGGTTTCAGTCATAGCGGCAACAATTACGTCAACCTGGGGTTGATGTGGAACTTCGGTGTCGAACCCCCGCGGCCCGTGGCACCCAGAGTGGTCGCGGCGCCGGTGGTGGTAACGCCGCCGCCCGCGCCGCCCCAGCCGCAAGTCGTGGCGCCACCGCCGCCGCCCGCGCCGCCCCAAACCATCACGCTAGACTCGACGCGGCTGTTTGCATTGAATAGCGCGCGCCTGGTGGTGCCGGTGCCTGAGCTCGATAGTTTCGCCGCTGCACTGCAAGGCAATCCGCAGATTTCAAACGTGTCGATCACGGGCCACACCGACCAGCTCGGCAAAGCGGCCTACAACCAGGGCCTGTCGCAGCGGCGCGCCGATGCGGTCAAGGCCTATCTGGTGTCCAAGGGTGTCGCGGCAAACCGCCTCACGGCGCAAGGCATGGGGTCGACCAAGTTAGTTACGGATTGCAAAGAGAAAACCCGCGCCGCAATGATTAAATGCGGCGAGCCTAATCGACGTGTGGTGATTGAGCCGATTACCGTGCCCAAGCGCTAATGTGCTGGTCGCATTGCTGCGGTCAGCGTAACCAGTGAAGAGGGGCGGCGCGTGCCGTCCCTTTTTTTTACGATTCGCCGAGTGCGTCGCGGCAGTTTCGGTCACGCGGGCACGATGAAAACGCGCGTACTGGCGCTCATGCTGATCGCCCGGAAATGTGGTTAAATCGCCCGCTTGCCTACGTCATGCAGGCACACATGGCCGCTTAAACTACAACAACGTATAGAGATTGGACGAGTATGACGAGGATGTTGGTACGGGTGCTGGTCGCTGCTGTGGCATCGATGGGCGGAGCCACGATTGCCGTGGCGCAAACCTTTCCCGCGAAACAATTGCGCATGATTCTGCCGTTTCCGCCGGGCGGTCCCACTGATTTACTGGGGCGCACGCTGTCGCAAAAAATGGCCGAGAACATCGGCCACCCGGTGGTGGTGGATAACCGGCCCGGCGCGGGCGGGAATCTCGGGGTTGAACTCGCGGCCAAGGCGGCGCCCGATGGCTACACCATGGTGCTGAGTTCGCCGCTGATTTCGATCAGTCCGACGCTGTACGCAAAACTGAATTACGATCCGGTGAAAGACCTGGCACCCATTTCATTGGTGGCAACCATTCAGAACGTGATGATTATTCACCCGTCGGTGCCGGCGAAAACACTGAAGGAATTTATTGCGCTGGCCAAGGCGAGTCCGGGCAAATTCAACTATGGTTCTGGCGGCAGCGGCACGACCTCGCATCTGGCACCGGAGTTGCTGAAAAGTCTGGCAAAAATTGATATGGTGCATGTGCCGTTCAAGGGCACCGGCGTGGGCATGATCGGTTTGATGAGCGGGCAGGTGGATACGCTGTTTATTGCCGCGCCCGTCGCGGCGCCGCAAGTCCACGCCGGCAAAGTGCGCGCGATTGCGGTGCTTGCGGATAAACGTACCGCTGCACTGCCGAACGTGCCCACCGCAAAAGAGCAGGGGCTCGATTTTGTGGTGCCGCTGTGGTACGGCCTGCTCACGGCTACGGGCACCTCGCGCGACTACATCATGAAACTTAATGCAGAGATCAGCCGAGCATTGGCATCGAATGACGTGAACGAAAAGTTCGCGTCGGCGGGCATCGATCCGACGCCGTCATCGCCTGAGCAGTTCGCGGCCTTCATTCGCAGCGAGACCGTGCGTTATGCCAAAGTCATCAAGGACGCAGGCATCAAGCCGGAGTAAACGGTGGTTCAGCGGCTTTAGAGGCGATGATGAAAAAATTGTTTAAAATTAAATACTTATGTATATTTATGGGCGTGGGCTGCGTACACGCCGCCGAGCCTGTGTGGCCCGCCAAACCGGTGCGCGTGATGGTGCCGTTCGCGCCCGGCGGCACCACCGATGTGATCGCGCGCATCATTGCCGCACGCATGTCCGAGATCAGCGGACAGCAATTCATTGTGGACAATCGCGCCGGCGCGGGCGGCAATATCGGTACCGGCATCGCCGCGAACGCAGCACCCGATGGCCACACCATATTGGTTAACAGTTCGGCCTATGTGGTGAATCCGGGGCTGTATAAATCAATTCCGTATGATCCGTACAAGAGTTTTATTCCGATCACCAATTTCGCGGCGTCGCCGAATTTGTTTTCCGCGCACCCGTCGGTGCCGGCGAAAACCTTGCCGGATGCATTGAAGCTCGCCACTGCCGAGCCGAAAAAATATAGCTTCGCCACACCGGGCATCGGCACCACGCCGCATCTTGCAGTGGAGATGCTCAAGTACGCGGTGAAGCTGGATCTGGGCAACATTCCGTACAACGGCGCGGGTCAATCGGTGGCCGCGCATCTGGCGGGGCAGGTGACGCTCGCGTGCTCCGCGCTGCCCACACCCGCGCCGCATGTGAAGGCGGGGCGGCTGCGCGGCCTGGCGATGGCCTCCAGCAAACGCAACGCGAGTTTTCCGGAGGTGCCGACCATGATGGAGGCAGGCTACAAAGATCAGGAATCCGAAACGCTGCAAGGCGTGTATTTCCCCGCAGGCACGCCGGCGCACATCGTGCGTAAATTTCACGCCGAGCTGATGCAAATCGGGCATATGCCCGACGTGCGCGAGCGCGTCACCAGTCTGGGCTTTGATTTCGTGTTGAGCACGCCGGAGCAATTCATGGCGCAGACCCGCGTCGAAGTCGAGAAGTGGACGCGCGTGGTGAAAAACGCCAATGTGCAGGTGCAGTAACTGCAAGTAACCCTATTCAAGTTCAAACCGCAAAGGCGCGAAGACGCAAAGGAAAATCCGCAAAGACAATTGAGCGTTTCCTCGGCGCCTTTGCGGTAAAGAATTTGACCTAAAATTTTTTGGAACATCATGCGTATCGTAGACATTCGTGAAAGCGCCATTGCGCTGAAATCAACCCTGCGCAACGCGGTGTTCGACTTCAGCGAAATGACGACCTCGGTGGTTGCCGTGATCACCGACGTGATGCGCGATGGCAGACCCGTTGTGGGTTTTGCGTTCAACTCCACGGGCCGCTATGCGTGCGGCGCGCAAATGCGCGAGCGTTTTATTCCGCGCATGCTTAAAGCGAATCCGGAGTCGTTGGTTAACGCGGCAGGCGACAACCTCGATCCCGAAAAAATTCTCGCCGCGATGATGCAGCGTGAAAAACCCGGCGGACACACCGAGCGCTCGGTCGCCATCGGCACCATCGAAGTTGCCTGCTGGGATGTCGTTGCAAAAATTGCCGGTAAGCCGCTGCATCGCGTGCTCGCCGAGCGTTACAACGATGGCAAGGTGATCGATAAAATTCCGTGTTACGTCGGTGGCGGCTGGTATGAACCGGGCAAGGGCATACCCGAATTGCTGGACGAGATCCGTAACAAGCTCGACCACGGCTACACTGTGATGAAAATCAAAGTGGGCGGCGCGAGTGTTGCGGAAGACGTTGCACGTGTCGAAGCCGCTTTGAAACTGGTTCAATCCAGTCAACATCTGGCGGTGGATGCCAATGCCGGCTTCGACCGCACCCGTGCGCTGGCCTATGCCAAGGCGCTGGCGCAGTACAACCTCAAATGGTTTGAAGAGCCCACCGATCCGCTGGGCTATGAACTGCTCAACGAATTTATTGCGCAGTATGGCGCGGCGGTGGGCACCGGCGAAAATCTCTTCTCCACGCAAGACGTGGAAAACCTGGTCACCTTCGGCGGCCTGCGTGCCTGCGTTGATTTCATTCAGACCGACGTGCCGCAATCGTATGGCATTGTGCAATTCTCGCGCACGTTGGCGATGTTAAAGCAGCGTGGCTGGGCGCGTTCATCCGTGTTCCCGCATGGCGGCAACCAGATGACACTGCATCTGGTGGGCGGATTTGGCCTGGGTGGCTGCGAGGCTTATCCGGGCGTGTTCGGTATATTCGCGGGCTTTGCAGATGATGCCCAAGTCGAGAATGGCTATCTCAAACTGCCACAGCGACCCGGCATCGGCTTCGAAGCGCAGAATCAGCTCTACAGCGCCATGCGCGCTTTAGTGCCGTAGATGCCCAGGGTGTAGTTTGCCCGGCTGATGAGCGGAAAGCGGCCACGGCTGCCGGCGCCTAGCTGGGAATAATGCATACCCCAGGCTGTTTGCAGCGGCACGTTGGGGGCACCAGACCTTGCGCGAAATCGTCAAACCGTTGACAATTGTGCAATAAATTTAAATGCTTACGTGATATTCCGTAATATGAACCTCGGGGCGGTATTGCCTTCTGTAGCGCTGAAATGTCCGAAGTGCAACAGCGTGCAGTTGCGCCGGTCACGCTGGCATCGAGACGATGGCCGGCGTTCATTGGCGCTGATTTACTCCCCTTATCGCTGTGTTTCCTGCGGCAAACGGTTTTTCAAATTGAGCCATCGTTTTGAAACCATGCTGGGCTGGGGTGCTGTTGCGTTACTGGTGCTGAGCGCCATTGCAGGCATCGTGTATGTAATGAACATGGATACCATCAAGGTGGCGGCGGTTAAGCGTCCGTTTACGTCCGCGTCCGCGCCAATCCCAGCCGCGGGAAATAGTGCCGGCAGCGCCGCCGC
>JAYUAH010000295.1:0-11206 GCA_043741415.1 Betaproteobacteria bacterium | reverse complement strand
GAACCCATCACGCTGATTCAGCTTGCGGGCGCGGGCCTGGTGCTGGCGGGTGTGTTGATTATCAGCCTCAGGCCTCAATCTGCACACAAACCGTAAGTGTTTGATTTTATTGAATTTTTACTCTACGCACTGTGGACGTTCCACACAGTATCCGGCGCATTTGCACTGACCTTGCAGCGTTGCGATACTCGCGCCTCTTGACACGCCACGCCATCACAGGAACCCGCATGAAACTCTGGTACCAAAGCCTCGCGCGCCAAACCGAAGCCACGCCGTACGGCGAAATTCTGCGCGCCACCATTGCTGCCGCCGTTGACCCCGGCACCACCGTTGATATGCGCGGTGTATCGAAAGCCGCGGGCATCGGCGTGCACTACCGCTTTCTCGAACATCACGACATGCGCGAAGTGATGTTCAATGCCATGCAGGCCGAACGCGAAGGCTATGACGCGTTTTTGATCGGCAACATCAGTGACGCGGGCATCCGCGAAGCACGCGAGTGCGTGAACATTCCGGTGCTGGGCCTATGCGAAACCAGTTTGCACATGGCGAGCATCATGGGCGCGAGCTTCGGGCTGGTGACCATCAGCCCCAAGTGGAATCTGCGCATTCTTGAGAACGTGCAGCGCTACGGCCTGGAGCGCCGCTTCGCCGGCATGGAACCCATCGAGACCACGCCTATTGAACTTAAACGCGCGATGGTCGACCTGCCGTTCCGCAAGGGCATCATCGACCAGTTCAACATCGCGGCAAAAAAACTGCTCGACAAAGGCGCGGAAATTATCATCCCCGCCGGCGGCGACATCATCGTGTTTCTCGCCGAATCGCACACCTATGAAATAGAACGCGCGCCCATCGTCAACGGTATTGTCGAGCTGGTGAAAATGGGCGAGATGGCGGTGAAGCTGCGGCGTATCACGGGCCGCTTCACCAGCAAGCGCTTGAGTTACGCGCCGCCCACCGGTGATTATCTGGAACGCACGCGGGCGTTTTATGGTGCGGATGTTTATCCCGATGCGCCCAAGCCATGAAGGTTGAAATTCAAATTCTTGACCGCAAAGGCGCGAAGCAGGCGCAAAGGGGCGCAAAGAAAACCTTAAAAGATATTTGCTTTTGTTCTGGAATTTCTTTGCGTTTTCTTTGCGCCTTCGCGCCTTTGCGGTCAGGTATTTTTATACTCCTCACCGCCTTTGCTGCTGCCGCAGCCACCGCACAAACCTTTCCCACCCGCCCCCTGCGCATGGTGGCGGGCATGCCCGCCGGCGGCGGTGCTGATTTGAACGCACGGCGCCTCGCGGAAAAACTGCACAAAATTTTTAAGCAAAATGTGATTGTCGAAAACATCGGCGGTGCCGCGGGCAATGCCGCCGCGGTGACCGTCGCCGGCAGCAACCCCGACGGCCACACGATATTTTTCACCTCACATCCGGTGTTCGCGGTGAATCCGGTGCTCTACGACAAACTGCCGTTCAACCCTGATGATTTCGCACCAGTGGCGCTGGTGAGTCAGGCCTCGCATGTGCTGTTGGCGAATCTGTCGCTGCCGGCGAACAAATTATCCGAGTTGATTGCGCTCGCCAAAGCCAAACCGCGCAGCATTAATTTTGGCTCCGGCGGATCGGGCACCTCGATCCATCTCGCCGGCGAATTGCTCAACTACACCGCGAAGATCGAGCTGGTGCACATCCCCTATCGCGGCGCGGCGCCTGCGGTGCTGGCGGTGATCAGCAACGAAATCCAGTTGCTGTTCGATAACTCGATGACGGCCATCGGCCATGTGCGCGGCGGCCGCGTGAAGGCGCTGGGCATCGCCGCAAAAACGCGGCTGCCGGCGCTGCCCGATGTGCCCACGCTCGACGAAAGCGGCGCGCCCGGTTTCGAGGCGAGTATTTCGCACGGCGTGCTGGTGTTGAAGACGGTGCCGCGCCCGATCGCCGCCGCATTAAATCGCGCCATCAATAACGCGGTGAGCGAACCCGATTACAAATCGGCGATGGCGGAATTCGGTGTCACCTTGATCGGCGGCACGCCTGAGCAGTTCGCGAATTTTTTAGCTGCCGAGCGCAAAAAGTATGCTGATCTGATCAAAAAGCAGGGCATCAAAGCGAATTAGCGCCGCACTACTGCTGCGGCACCTTGGCCTCGCGCACCACGCGCGCCCAGGTATCCGTTTCGGATTTGATGAACGCCGCAAACTGCTGCGATGTCGACGGTGCGGCATCCACACCCACCTCGATCATGCGCCGCTGCGCATCGGGCGCACTCAGCGCGCGCTTCACATCGGCATTGAGTTTCGCGAGTATGGGCTGCGGCACCGCCGACGGCGCACACAAGCCGTACCACACCGTGACGTCGATGGGCACGCCGGATTCGCGCATGGTCGGCACCTCGGGCATGTGTACGCTGCGCTTGGGCGAGGTCACCGCCAGCGCGCGCGAGCGGCCCGATTTCATCACCGCCAATTGCGTAGACATGTTGTCGAACATCGATTGTACGTGGCCGCCGAGCAAATCCACCAAGGCGGGCGCGCCGCCTTTGTACGGCACGTGCACGATATTCACACCGGTGGTCAAGCGAAACAGCTCCAGCGTCATGTGCGGTGAACTGCCGACGCCGGGAGAAGCGATGATGATCTTGCCGTTGTTGGCCTTGGTGTACGCAATAAACTCGCTCACCGATTTGACGGGCACCGCCGGGTTGACCACCAGCACATTGGGCGTGGTGCCGATCATCGACACCGGTGCGAAATCCTTGTAATGATCGTACGGCAACTGTTTGTAGAGCGAGGGCGCAACACCATGCGACCAGATGCCGCAGAACAGCAGCGAGTACCCATCCGCCGGCGCTTTGGCCGCGATGTCGCTGGCAATCGTGCCGCCCGCGCCGGCGCGATTGTCCACAATCATCGGTTGCCCCCACAGCTCGCCCAACTTGGCGGCGACGATGCGCGCGGTGACATCGACGCCGCCGCCGGGTGCAAAGCCCACCAGCAGGCGCACCGGCTTGGTCGGATACGCCGTAGTGGGTTGTGCATACGCAGCGGTGGCCAGCGTTAGCGATATCAACCATGCCATCGCGCGTAATTTAAAATGCTTCATGCCTGATTCTCCAATCGCCGGCGGCGTGTGCGTGTGTGCGAGCGCAAGGGTACGCTGCGCGAGCGCGCGTGACAAGCGTACAGCCCCGTAGCAGATTATTTAAAATATTCAATAAAATCAAATACTTATGATATATCATCAAAATCGCGCGTACGGCGGCAGCAGGCGAATTCAAGGCACAATACGCGCATCACTGAATCGACAACGACATCCATGATGAATGCGCGCCTGTGCATTAACAGCTCCACCGCGCTGCTGCTCGCCGCCGTGAGTAGTGCGCCGTGGGCAGCCGACCTCGCGGCGAATTATCCGCACCGGCCGGTGCGCATTATCAGCGGCTCGCCCGGCAGCACCGCCGACATCACCGCGCGTTTCATCGGACAAAAACTTTCCGAGCGCTTCAAACAGCAAATGGTGATTGACAATCGTTCCAGTGCAGGCGGCATCATCGGTGCCGAGATCGTCGCCAACGCGCCGCCCGACGGGCACACGCTGTATGTGAGCGGCGTCAACACGCAAGTCAGCGCGCCGCTGTTGTTCAAACATATTTCGTTCGATCCGCTGCGGGATTTTGCGCCGATTTCGTTGATCACCAATTCAGGATTGGTGGTTGCGGTAGTGCCGTCGCTCGGCGTGAATAATCTCAGGGAATTTGTCGCGCTGGCAAAATCACGCCCGCATGGTTTGTACTATGCGTCGGCCTCCACCGGCACCAGCAGCCATCTCACCGGCGAATTGTTTGCGCAAATGCTCGGCATCCATCTGATCCACGTGCCGTACAAGGGCGCGGGCTTCACCATCACGGCGCTACTCTCCGGCGAAGTGCAGGCGGCGTTTCTGTCGACCACCACCACTAACGCGCAAGTCAAATCCGGCAAACTCAAAGCCATCGCGCTGCTCAACGACAAGCGCTTCGCGGGTGCGCCGGATATTCCCACCGCACTCGAACAAGGCTACAAGGGCTTGGAATCCTACGTGTGGTTCGGCCTGTACGCGCCCGGTAAAACACCGCGCGCGATTATCGACAAACTCAACCGCGAAATCGGCACGATACTTAAACTGCCGGAAACACGCGACGCCATGCTGTTGCAGGGCGCCGAGGTGGTCTACACCACGCCCGAAGAATTCGACCGCTTCCAGCGCGCGGAAATTCAGAAGTGGGGCAAGGTGATACGTGAGGCGAAGATACAGGCGCAGTGACAGTGATATGGTGTGCTGTGGCAACAGGGCCGGTTAAGGTGCGTTGTTCCTGGATTGACTTTATCCGACTGATATCCAGTCGCGGAGGTGATGCGGATTATTAGCGCGCTCAGCCAACTCCGGCCATCCCGAAAACCGCCCGGAAGCTGACTTTGGCCTTTCTCCAGCTTCAATGCGGCATATTTGGCGGTAAGTTAAAATTCGCGACAAGTTGATGACGGGTGCTCAAATTATCAGCGGAGGGTAGCGATGAACTCTGGCAGCAATGGCCCCAAATACGATCGTAAGTTACTACTGGCCGGCGAAAAACGAGATGCCGTAATCGATCTGTCCGAAGTGCAGCGATATGGAACTGAAAGTTGGGGCAATCCTGACTATGTGCATATCTACGGCTTAAAGCCCGCCGATTGGCACGCCAAAGGGATTCGAATTCTTGGGCGAACCGCTGTGGAATGTACTCGCGACGAGTTGGCCGACGACATCGCGAAGGATATTGCTGCAATTGCAAAGGCTGCTCCGCAATCATCGAGCGACGCGTTCGTAGTAGACCCGTTCACCGGATCGGGTAACACACTTTATTGGATAGTTCGGCATCTTTCGGGAGCACACGGGCTGGGGTTTGAGCTAGACCCGGCTGTGTTTCAACTCACGCGCCAAAACATAACTACGCTGGGTTTACCAATTGAAGTCTCTCATCGCGACTATAGGGTTGGGCTGCAAGAAATACGGATTGAGCCGGGCCAATTGGTCGTTGCATTCATTGCGCCACCGTGGGGCGATGCCCTGAACAAAAGCACTGGTCTCGATCTGCGTCTAACGACGCCACCCATAGCCGAAATTGTCGATCTTCTGGTTGATGTTGCGGGGTCGAACCCTCTGCTGTGCGCAATTCAAATCTACGAGACTCTCAACCCGGCGTCCCTTGTAGAATTGACCCGGCGTTTCTCTTGGTCTTCACAACGACTATATGATCGGAATGCGTCTGGTGAGAATCACGGCATCTTGCTGGGTAGATGTGGATGGGTACCATAGCCAAAATATAAAATATTGTTTAAAAACAAATAGTTATATAACATTTCGCCCTGTGACAGGTTGCGCGCTCGGTCGCCACGCGCTGCAACGCCCTGCGCGAGACCTGCGCACACTTGCGGCGCGCAAATCACGAAGTGCGGTAAAGTCATGCGCGGCGCTTGGGCACTGGCTCACGCATCTGTTTTTATCAAGGCGCGTTATGACAACACCATGGCCGTGTATTTTTTGCCGCGGGCTTTGGCACACACTGAGAGCGAGCGGGTTGGTCTTCTTGAGCGCAACACTGTACGGAGGCGGTGTCTATGCAGCACAACCACCCGCCAGCGTGACCCCCGACATCCGCCTTACCTACGATCCACCGGCGAACGATGCCACGGAATTGCAATTTGAAAAACAAACGCAGGCCGGCGTGGCCAACGAACACATACGGCTCGAGTCGCGCGGCATCCGCGGCAACGGTCACGGCATTCCGTCGGAACTCAACAACCTGGTCACCGCACGCATGATCAACGAATGGTTGCAGGGCAAGGTGCGCTAGGTGTCTATCGCTTGGCCGTGGACCGTGCTTGCGGCTTGCAGCGCCATATGTACGATAGGCGCCACCACGGCCTACGCGCAGCAGCCGTATCCGAGCAAGCCGATACGCCTGGTGATATCCACCACCGCCGGTGGCCAGCCTGACAGCCTGGCGCGACTGTTCGCGCAGGAAATGAGCAAGCATTGGGGCAAGCCGGTGATCATCGATAATCGCCCCGGTGCGGCCGGCCTGTTGGCGGCAATGACAGTGGCCAAGGCCGCGCCGGACGGCCACACGCTGTTGTATGTGCTGCCCAGTTTTTCCATCAGCCCAGCGCTGCAACCCACGCTGCCGTACGATCCCATCAATGACTTTGCGGCCTGCACACAAATCGGCTTTAGCACCAACCTGTTGGTGGTGTCGCCGCAACTGGGCGTGAAGACAGTCAAGGAGTTCATCGCGCTGGCGCTGGCGCAGCCGGGCAAAATGATATTCGGTTCGGGTGCGACCGGCACGGCCGGGCATTTGAGCGGCGCGCGATTCAATCTCGCCGCGGGCATCAAGGTCGTGCATGTGGCGTTCAAGGGCGGGCCTGATGCGGCCATTGAAATTTTAGCGGGCCGTTCGCACTACACCGTATCGACCACGGGGGTGGCGCTGCCGTTTATCAAAGAGGGCAAGTTAACGGCATTGGCCGTCACCGCGCCGCAACGCGCACCGGTGTTGCCCGACGTGCCCGCACTGTCGGAAACACTGGCCGAGTTCAAGCGACCTGAAACCTCGCACGGCATCGTGGCACCTGCCGGCACGCCACGCGCCATCCTGCTGCAAATCAACACGGAATTCGCGCGCATCCTCGATCTGCCCGACATCAAAGAACGGCTGCTCGGCATTGGTTTTGTGGCGGCACCAAGCACGCCAGAGGAATACCATAAAATCCTGCGCACGCAACTCGAAACAACCGCCAAGCTGGTGCGTGATGCCGGCTTGCGGCCCAAAGTATAATCCATCACGATTGCAGTTAAACTGTAGCACCACAACCTAAGGAGACAGCCATGATCGACATGCACGCTCATTGGAAACCCGTTGAAGTGACGGATGCACTACGCACTCGCACCCGCGAGCCGCGCATCGTACGCAATGCCGATGGCGTCGAAGTACTGAAATCCCGCATGGGCGAAGAGCCGTTGTCCAAGGCCTTCGATGACATCGATTTTCATCTCGCACGCATGGATCGCCAGGGTGTGACGATCAGCGTGCTGTCACTGCTGGGCTCATTCAATTGGGTGGAGTCGCAGCCGCTTGACGTATCCGTGCCGCTGTGCCGGCGCGTCAATGACACGCTGTCGAAAATTTGTCAGGAACACCCGGGGCGCTTTGCTGCCTATGCCGCGCTGCCGCTGGCGGATATTGCGGTGGCGGCCACCGAACTGGAACGTGCGATGGGACTGCCGGGTATGGTCGGCGCGCAAATACCGGGCAACGGATTCTTGAACGCGAAGGATGCGGAAAACATGCGCCCGCTGCTGGCAGTGGCGAACCGGCATCGTGCGATTCTATTTATTCATCATGGCCCGCGTCCGGGCGACGCGTTCCCTAAAGTCACCGGCGACATCGACAACGCACGCCGCCGCAACGGCACGCTCGACATGCAGGCGAGCTTGTCCTCGGTGATGGTGACGCTGTGCCTCACCGATTACCTCGCGCCCTACCTCGACGCGATGATTCACGTGCACAATCTCGGCGGCAACATTCCGTACGAAGTCGAGCGCATGGATCACCGCAGCCTGCTCGATACACCGAAAGAAGAGCTGCCCTCGGCGCGCTTTCGGCGTGCGAAAGTGTACGTGGATTGCAACTCGTTCGGCCCGCGTGCCATTGAGGCTGGTGTGCATTTGTACGGCGCCGAGCGCATTGTGTGCGGCACCGATGGTTCCGAATTCGGCTGCGACTGGACGCGTAAGGCGCTCCAGGAAGCGCAAATCGGCGAAGACGCCCGTGAGCAAATTCTCACTGGCAACGCGGCCGCGATGCTGGCGCGCGTTAAAGCCGCTGCGCAACGCGAAAAAGCCGCCGCATAGTTTAATTAATGCGTTTTTCACAATGCATTATGACGGGTGCGGCTCCGGCAAGTTCCCTCACCCTCAACTCCTCTCCCGGCGGGAGAGCGAAGTAAAAGCCCTTCTCCCCCCGGGAGAAGGGTTGGAATGAGGGAGAAGTTGTCGTGAATTTCGTTACCCTCAACTGGAAAAACCACAGCTATGAGCGCAGCAAGAACGTTCCGTAATCTGTTGGCCGGCAACCGCGCGTTGATCGCACCGGCCGTGTTCAACCCGCTCTCCGCCAAGCTCGCCGAAGCCGCGGGCTTCGAAGTGCTGTATCTGGGCGGCGGCACCATCGGCTATCTCAATTGCTGCCTCGAAGCGAATCTCAACATCACGCAACTGTGCCAGGCCGGCATCGACATCCGCGCGACGTGCAGTCTGCCGCTGATACTGGACGGCGCAGCCGGCTTTGGCGATCCGATGCACATGCACCATACCATCGGCATGTCGGAAGCGGCCGGTTTTGCAGCCATCGAAATCGAGGATCAAATCCTGCCCAAACGCGCGCATCATCATGTCGGCACCGAGCACATGGTGCCGCAGGAATTGATGGTGGCAAAAATACGCGAGTCGGTGAAAGCACGGCGCGATCCCGATTTTGCGATCATCGCTCGCACCAACGCGATACGCGGGCCCGGCGGCATGGACGATGCGATTACGCGCGCCCGTGCCTATCGCGAGGCGGGTGCCGATATGCTCTACTTGAGCGTGCGCAATCCCGACGATGCACGCCGTGTCGCGCGCGAGTTACCGCCACCCTTCATGTTCGGCCTGCCGGGGCATGGCGCGGAAGGCGCGGGCTTGCCGCTCGCGGAGTTGGGCGCACTGGGCTACCGCATACTTGCAAGCTCGATCTCGGCGTGGGCGTTTCACCGCGCGCTGAAGCAAAGCTACGATTGCCTCGCGCGCGGCGTGCCCGATCCATTGATGGCCGGCACCACGCACAAGGCCGAGCAACATGCCGTGCATGACAGCATCGGCCTCGAACGCCTGCTCGCGGTGGAACGCGCCACCGTCGAAAAGATGTGAAGTGGGCTGGCCGGCGCAGCGCGTGCAAGACGCCGCTTAGCCACGATACAATCGCGGCAAATGTCTGATTCCTCCGCGCCGCCCGCCAAACGAGAAGATCCCCCAAAAAGTTTCGCCGCGCTGCGCCACCCGCAGTATCGCGTGTACTTCATCACCACCGCGCTGGCGATGATGGCCGACAACATCGAGCATGTGATCAGCTATTGGGTGCTCTACGAAAAATTTCATTCGCCCACGCTGGGCGGCATTGCGGTGCTCACGCACTGGCTGCCGTTTTTGTTGTTCTCGGTGTACTCGGGCGCGCTGGCCGACCGCTTTGACGCACGGCGCATTATTCAAGTCGGCATGTTGTTGTTCATGGCGGCCTCGCTCGGCTGGGCGGCGCTCATGTTCGCCGATAACGTGCAGCAGTGGCACGCGGTGGTGCTGCTCACCATCCACGGCATGGCCGGCGTGCTGTGGGGCCCCGCGAGCCAACTGCTGATCCACGACATCGTCGGCATCAAGGATTTGCAAAGCGCGGTGCGCCTAAACGCCACCAGCCGGCAACTCGGCGTGTTGATGGGGCCTGCGGTGGGCGGCGGCTTAATGCTGATATTCGGCCCGCCGGTGGGCTTGATGATCAACGTGTTGATTTATCTGCCGCTGATTATCTGGCTGTGGAAAACACCGCACGGTGCGAAGGCCCCGCTGGCGACCGGCGAGAAGAAACCCGCGATGCGCAGCGGCGGCGTCAGCGGTGGACTGCGCGACGCCTGGGCCACGCTGCGCATGGCGCGCGGTCACAGCACGTTGTTCAGCATGATCCTGCTCGCGGGGGTGTCATCGTTTTTCATCGGTAACGCGTTTCAGGCGCAGATGCCCGAATTCGCGCACGACCTGGGCACCGAGAAAGCAGATTTCTCCTACAGCATGCTGCTCGCCGCCAATGCCGCCGGCGCCTTCATCGGCGGCATGATTTTAGAGAGCCGCGCGCTGCTGCAACCCAACCCGCGCAGTGCCATCATCATGACCATCCTGTGGTGCATCTCCATCGCCGGCTTCGCGCTCACCAACAACTATCCGCTGGCACTAGCGCTGATGTTCGTGGCCGGCTTTTTGAATCTTGCATTCAACTCGATGGCGCAAACGCTGGTGCAAATGAACGCCCCCACACCACTGCGCGGCCGCATGATCGGCCTCTACAATATGTCGAACAACGGCTTGCGTGCGTTCAGCGGGCTGACTGTCGGCATACTCGGCGCGGTGATCGGTATTCATTGGTCGCTGGCGTTGAGTGCGTTGATGCTGGTGGTGATGACGAGTATGTTGCTGGCATTTACGATGCGCACCAAAAATACGTAAGTATTTGTTTTTATTGAATATTTTTACGTAGATGTCAATATCGTGTTTAACGCCGTGCCGGCGCTCAACGCTCACTACTCCTTCTTCAACCCCGCCTTCTCAATAATCTTCGCATAGCGTGTCGTCTCACTGCGGATGAGTTGATCGAATTCAGTCGGCGTACCTGGCCACGGGTCTACGCCTTGCACGGCGAAGCTCTTGCGCACTTCAGGTGAATTCAAAGCCTTCACCGCCTCTTGGTTCAGACGTGCGACGAGTTCTTGAGGCATATTGCCCGGCGCGAGCATGCCGTACCAGATCGACATGTAGAAACCCGGCACACCGGCTTCGCGCGCGGTGGGCACATCGGGCAGCGGCGCCACGCGCTTTTCCGACAGCACAGCGAGCGGGCGCACTTTGCCGGTGCGGATGTAGGGCAGCGATGACGCCACCGAGACGATGACTTCATCGACTTCCGCGCCCATCAACGCCACTGCCGCTACGGTCGCGCCCTTGTACGGCACGTGCAGCAGGTCGATTTTTTCCAGCGTCTTCAGCAATTCGTTAGCGAGATGATTGGTGGTGCCCGGACCGCCGGAGCCGTAGGTGAGTTTGCCCGGCTGTTTGCGCGCGAGCTCGATAAAATCGCGCAGCGATTTGGCGGGCACGTTGGGATGCACCAGCACCACGTTTTCAATCGCGGCCAGGCGCGCGATGGGTGTCAGGTCTTTCTGCGGATCGTAGCCAAGATTCAAATACAGCGACGGGCTGAGCGCGATGGCCGGTGTGGTCACCACGATGGTGTAACCGTCGGGCAGCGCTTTGGCGACGATGCCGAGGCCGATATTGCCGCCCGCGCCGACGCGGTTATCCGCCACCACAGCCACGCCCAGTTGCTCGGC
>JAYUAH010000294.1:0-4847 GCA_043741415.1 Betaproteobacteria bacterium | reverse complement strand
CCTTCGGGCCGAATTGTGCTTGGCCAGGGACAACCCTTAACGTACTGCGCTGATGGCCATCGACCGCTTCTCGGCGTTCAAAGCGTTGTTGTTTATTTTTTCCGGTCTGAGTGATTGCGTTTTCCGCAATCCGCATCGGGGGTAAGCGTGCGATAGAATATACGCATTCAAATTTCCACCACCACCATTCACGATTTTTACGCACTAGGCGACTATGACAAACGAATTTCGGGTAATGACCTCCGGCGCTTTTACCGCGGCGTATCTTGCATTGATCCCGCAATTGGAGCAACTGACGAAGAAAACCATCGTCACCGCTTCAACCTCCATCGGCACGGGCGAGCAGTCGATTCCGAACCGGCTCAAGCGTGGCGAGGTTGTCGATATCGTTATTGTTGCAGATGCCTTGCTGCGCCAGTTTATCGATGACGGGCTGGTGTTGGCCGAAGGCCATGCGCCCGTTGCGCGCTCGGTGATCGGCATGGCGGTGCGCGCGGGCGCACCCAAGCCGGACATCAGCACCATCGATGCGTTGCGGAGTACCTTGCTGCAAGCGAAATCCATCGGCTACTCCGCCAGCGTGAGCGGCCAGTATCTCACTACCGAACTGGTGCAGCGTTTGGGCATCGCCGATCAAGTGCTCGGCAAATGCCGTCACATCGGTGGCGGTGAGCGCGTGGGCGCGGTAGTGGCGCGCGGCGAGTTGGAGATCGGCTTCCAGCAAATCAGTGAACTCCTGCCCGTGCCCGGCATCGCGCACATCACGCCGCTGCCGCCGGAGGTGCAAAAGGTTTCAGTGTTCTCCGCGGGCGTCGCGGCGAGTTGCACGGATGTGGCGCAGGCGCGCAACGTGATTCAATTGTTGGCGTCACGCGCCGCCGCCGGCGCCATTGCGAAGAGCGGGTTGGAAGCTATCGCGGCTGCTTGAGATATTCCGAGTTCACGCAATTGATCAGCTTGTTTTCCTTCAGATACAAACACGCCGTTTGCGCCGCCTTGGTGCGCAGATCGGTGAGGCCGTCGGGGCTGTAAAAACCTGAATGCGGTCCCAGCAGCACGCGGCCTTTGAGCCACGGCTCGTTGGCCATCCACGCTTTGACCAGCGGATCGGCGAGTGTGGCCGGCTCATTCGGCAGCACATCCAGGCCCACCGCAAGAATGCGATTACTCTTCAGGCCGTCGAGCAGCGCGGCGGTGTCGCAGATGGGCCCGCGCGCGGTGCTGATCAGGTATGCGCCGGGCTTCATTTTTGATACCGCATCGGCGTTGATCATGCTTTGCGTTGCGGTGTTGAGCGGCGCGTGGATGCTGATGACATCGGCCACTTTGAGCAAATCTTCGAGCTTGGCCGCGCGCGTGAAACCGAACGACAGTTCCGCGCCGATGGACAGGCCCGGATCGTAAAACACCACGTTCATGCCGAACGCACGTGCGCGCAAGGCTGAAGCGGTACCGATGCGGCCCATGCCGATCACGCCATAAGTCGCGCCGCGCAGCCGCCGTGCGGTGACGTTATGCGTGTGCGTCCAGTTGGCGGTGGGGTCCAGCCGCAGCGTGGCATCGTAAATCGCCGTGCCGCGCGCAAACGCCAGCATCATCGCAATCGCGGTGTCGGCGACTTCGGTGGTGCCGTAGTCGGGCACGTTGCACACGGCGATGCCGGCTTCGCCGCACAGCTTGAGATCAACATTGTCGTAGCCCACGCCGTTGCGCACGATGATGCGGCATTTTTTCAGGTGCGGCACCACGGTGGCGTTCATCTGAATGCGCGCGACCACGATGCCATCGCAGTCCTGCCACGCCGCGAGATCGATTTCTTCGAAACTCTTTTTGCGCGGGTTGATAAACGTCGTGTCGTCCGCAAAAACATCTTGTTCGAGGTCGAGCACGGTGGAGCGGCTGTCGGGATAAAGTATGTTGAAGGGCATGAAAATTCCTTGGATGGTGTCTATAAGGTTATATAAAATATTTAATAAAATCAAATACTTACGATTTAAATTGTTTTTATTGAAAGCTGCTGTCGATGTGCTGCGCGCATTGTAACGGCGATGACGGTGGTTGTGATGCGCTGCGTGCGTCTGACGGACAGTTACGCACGCTTACTCACGCTTATGCGCGCTACCGCACAGTGGATCGCTGGCACAGGCGATGACAATGGCGCCGTGGGTAAGCGGCTCGCGGGGGCGGCCATTTGATCGGCAATCCGTACTCAATAAAGCGTAACGACCATGACCCTGCTACACGATCTCGAATTTTCTCCGTATATCAAGCACACGGCCAGCGACGACAAAAGTGCGCCGGAGCCGTGCGTCATTTCTTTTTTTGATCGCGAGAACCTGGATGGGACTCTGCTCACGTTTTTATCCGATACGCGCATCCTGGTTGTGCAGGCTGCGGGGGCAAGTGCCCCTGAAAATATTGCGCTGGACGCGATCCGCTCGATTCGCTTGACCACGCCCGTCGATCTCGAGCGATCGGTGGAGCACTTGCATAAACGCGGCATTACGGTGCAGTCGATTGGCCGCTTTGTGCCGTTCAAGCTGACTTACCGCGATGGTCAAATGTTGAGCGGCGATCTGCATGGCTATGGCGTAGGGCTGGGCGGTCTGGGCATTTATCTGGCCGACGACAGCGGCGCTACGCTCGACCGCGGCGTCCGTTGTTATTTTCCGGCGAGCAGCATCGACACCTTTGCCGTGGGCGATAAGCTCGGCAAGCTGCTGCTGGAAAAAAAGGATCTCACCCAATCCGGGCTGGCGGCTGCGCTGGAAGCCCAGCGCAAGCTGCGCGAGCAGAAACTGGGCACGCTCATGGTCGAGAAGCGCGTCATCGACCAGCCGCAGCTTGAACAAGCGATTCGCGAGCAGGCTGCGGCGCCGATTCGCCGGCTGGGCGAAGTGTTGACCGCATCCGGATTCATCAGCGCGACACAACTGGAGGCGGCACTGCACGAACAGCGGCGCCGGCGCGGCAAGCCGCTGGGTGCGATCTTGATCGAGATGGGCCTGGTGACCGCCGAAGTCATACGCGAAGTGCTCGCGCAAAAGCTGGGCATTCCGCATGTCGACCTCACGAAATTTTACATCGACGAGGCCGCGTTTGCGGTGGTCCCGCTGGCGATGCTGTTGAAGCATCAAGTGATTCCGCTTTACCAAGCGGGCGGCAGTCTGGTGGTGGCGATGGAAAATCCGCTCAATTCGTATGTCATCGACGCGCTGCGCTTTGCCACGGGATTGAAAATTGTTCCGGTACTGGCGACGCGTGACGAGATCATACCGGCGCTGCAGCAACGCTCCGGCGCCAGCACCGATTTGTGGGCTGACGAGAACCGTTTCGAGTGGAGCACGCCGCCTGCAGGTGCGGCATCCGGCGACACGATTACCTATGATCATGGCGTGAAGCTCGCCGAAGAACTGACGTTGCAACTGGAAACCGAATCCGCGCCGCTCGAAAAAAGTAGCGCAGACGCGGCTGACACGGTCAAGGAGACCGACAATACGCTGGTCAAGCTGGTGAACAAGATTATCCTCGATGCAAATGATCAAGGTGCGTCGGATATCCATATCGAACCGCGGCCCGGCGAGGAAACCACGCGCATCCGCTTTCGGCGCGATGGCGTACTCTACAACTATCTCGAAGTGCCCTCGCGCTTCCGCAGGGCGCTGATCGCGCGCCTGAAAATCATGGCCGATCTGGATATTTCCGAACGGCGGCGGCCGCAGGACGGAAAAATTAATTTCAAGCGCTTTGGCCCCGCACGCATCGAGTTGCGCGTGGCCACCATCCCCACCAATAACGATCTCGAAAGCGCGGTGTTGCGCATTCTGTCCAGTGCGAAACCGCTGCCGTTGGACAAGATGCAGTTTGCACCGCGGACGCTGGAAACGCTGAAGGCGCTGGCGGAGAAATCCTACGGACTGATTTTGGTTTGCGGCCCGACGGGATCGGGCAAAACCACAACGCTGCACTCGATTGTGGGCCATATCAACACACCCGAACGTAAAATCTGGACGGTGGAGGATCCGGTAGAAATTACCCAGCCGGGCCTGTCGCAGGTGCAGGTTCACACCAAAATAGGACTGACCTTCGCCACGGTACTGCGTGCGTTTCTGCGTGCCGACCCGGACGTTATTGTGGTGGGTGAAATGCGCGACCAGGAGACCGCGCAGATCAGTATTGAGGCCTCGCTCACCGGACATTTGGTGTTGTCGACCCTGCATACCAACAGCGCGACCGAAAGCGTGATTCGGCTGCTCGACATGGGACTGGATCCGTTTAATTTTGCCGATGCGTTGCTTGGCGTGGTGGCGCAACGGCTGGCGCGCCGTGTGTGTGTGGATTGCAAGATCATCAGCCCGGCCAGCGATGCGGCCATCGCGGCGCTGGCGCAGGAGTATTGCTTCGGCACCACGCTGGCGTTGACGCCAACGTTGGAGGCCTGGTATGCCGCCTACGCCACCGCGGGCCGCATCACGCTGGCCACATCGACGGGCTGTAAAGCGTGCGGCAAGACCGGTTTCCGTGGCCGTATCGCGATCCATGAAATGTTGGTGGTGACCCCGCCAATCCGGCACTTGATCCGCAGCAAAGCGCCGGGCGCCGACATCGTGCCGGTCGCGATGGCCGGTGGCATGCGTACTCTGAAGCAGGACGGCATCGAAAAAGTGCTGCAGGGATTTACCACGATGGCACAGGTGCGCGCCGTGTGCACATAAAAATAATCAATAAAAACAAATAGTTACGTTAATGCAGTCGTAACGGTGCAAACCCCTGCGTGGCAGGGTGCCGTCGCCACGCGAATAGTTGTGATGCGCGGCGTACGCTCCTACAATGAGTGAGTTCGATTG
>JAYUAH010000293.1:0-4851 GCA_043741415.1 Betaproteobacteria bacterium | reverse complement strand
AATCCGGTCCGTGATAGCCCGCGGTGCGCAGGCGAAACATCAGGTATTCACGAACTTCGCCGGCGGTGAGCGGCTTTAAACCGAAGCTGTGGGTAATGCGTTCGCGCAATTGGCGGATCTGCGGCTGGCGCAGATTTTCATCGAGCTCGGGTTGCCCGAACAGCACGATTTGCAGCAGCTTGTCGTTGCGCGTTTCCAGGTTCGACAGCAGCCGAATTTCTTCCAGCGTTTCTAGCGGCATGCCCTGTGATTCTTCGACGAACACCACCACGCGCTTGCCTTCGGCGTGACGCTTGAGCAGATAATCCTGCAGCGCATGCATCACTTCCAGGCGCGTGGCATCGGGCGCGGTGCCCAGTTGTAAATCAAAAGCAATGGCGTGCAGGATTTCATCGGGCGACACGCTGGGATTGGCGATGTACACCGTTTCCACGTTGTCTTTTAACCGCTCCATCAGCATATTGCACAGCATGGTCTTGCCGCTGCCCACTTCGCCGCTGACTTTGACGATGCCTTCGCCGTGCGTCACCGCATAAATCAGTGCTTCGAGGATCGGTCCACGGTTGCCGCCGCCAAAGAAAAAATCGGTATTCGGGGTGATACGAAAAGGTGCTTGATTGAGTCCGAAAAATTCGTAATACATTGTTTTTATTAATTATTTTTCGGGACTGTCAACCGAGTAATTCTGCATGCGACTGTACAATGTGGTGCGGTTCACGCCCAGCAGTTTGGCTGCGCGCGCGAGATTGCCCTGCGTGAGATCGAGCGCGGCCTCGACGTAACCGCGCTCCCAGCGTGCCAGCGTTTCGTCGAGATTAAAGCCGCGCGCGGTTTGCAATTGGCGCCGCGCGCTTTCTATGATGGCGTCATCATCGAACGGCATCACGCCAGTCGACGCGGGCTCGGTCGCCGAATCGGCATCGAGTTCGGCGCGCAATTGTTCTTCGTTGACTGCCAGCCCGGCGCATTTGGTCGACAGCCGAATCACGATGTTGCGCAGCTCGCGCACGTTGCCGGGGAATGCGTAGTCGAGCCACATCACCTGTGCCGGCACGCTCAACGTAAACGGCTGCATGCCGGATTGACGCGAATAGAATTCGCGGAAGTGATCGAGCAACAACAACCGGTCATCGCCCAAATCGCGCAGCGGCGGCACATCGATGGTGAACACCGACAGCCGGTGATACAAATCAGCACGAAAACGTCCGGCGCGGATTTCTGCTTTTAAATCGCGATTGGTGGCGGCGACCACGCGCGCGTTCGAACTGCGGCCCAGCGTTTCACCGACGCGCTGAAACTCGCCGTTTTCCATCACGCGCAGCAACTTCGCTTGAAGATCGAGCGGCAGCTCACCGATTTCATCGAGAAACAAAGTGGAGTCGTGCGCGTCTTCAAAATAGCCCGCGCGCGCGGTCTGCGCGCCAGTGAACGCACCCTTGGCGTAGCCGAACAAGGTGGGTTCGACCAGCGTGGGTGAAATAGCCGCGCAATTCAACGCATACAGCGTATGCCCGGCACGTGTGCTTTTTTCGTGCAGCGCGCGCGCCACCAACTCCTTGCCGGTGCCCGATTCACCGTGCACCAGCACCGGAAACGGCGAGGCCGCGAACAGCGCGATCTGGCTGCGCAGTTTGTCAATCGGTGCGCTGGATCCCATCAGACTCGAGGTCACCGCAGAGGTTTTTTCAGCCGCGTTGATGCGCAGTGCCTGCAGCAGTAATTTCTTCAGCGCCAGCGGATCGGCGGGTTTGGCCACGAACTCGATCGCGCCAAGCGTGCGCGCGTGCCGCGCATTCGCTTCGTCGCTTTGGCCCGACAGCACCACGATCTTGATCGCCGGCGAGTACGCCACCAGTTCCGAAATCAAGCGAAAGCCTTCGTCCGGGCGGTGCGGCGTCGGCGGCAACCCCAGGTCCACCAGCGCCAGCGCGGGTGGTTCGTCAAGCTGGCGCAATACGTTGCGTGCCTGGGCGCGCGAATCGGCGACGCAGACATTAAAGTCGCGGCTCAATACAAAGCTCAGTGTGTCTGAAATTAACGGATCGTCATCGACGATCAGCAGATCAGGTTTGCGTGGCGTGGGCGGGGCGTTCATAAGTTGGTGGGGATTGTGCCAGATTGAGCGTGATGCGGGTACTTCCGTGTGCCGATTCTTATGCCAGCGTCAAACGCGTCGTGGTTTGTGTGCGCCGGTAAATTAAATCCACAAACGATTTTCGATGATATATCGTAAGTATTTGTTTTTAAATGATATTTTGTTTTATGGACTATTGATGGTTGAGAGGCACGTTATAGTTGCCAACAGTGCCTGTCGCCGTCTCCACAAAAACTACACACGCTTTGTCTTTGCCCGCGAACCCATCTCCACCCAACCGCGCACGCGGCATCGTGCTCATGCTCGGCGCGGGCCTGTGCTGGAGTCTGGGCGGCATCATCGTGCGCTCACTCACCGTAAGTGATGTGTGGGAAATCGTGTTCTTGCGCGCGTTGTTTATGGTGGTTTTTCTCGGCACGTTACTGCTCGCGTTGCGCGGACGCGGCGCGCTGGCGAGTGTGCGCGCTATCGGCAGGGCCGGTATGATTTCCGGCGTGTGCCTTGCGCTGCAAATTTACTGTTTCATCCTGGCGCTGCAAAATACCACCGCGGCTAACACCTTTGTGCTGATGAGTCTGTCACCGTTGACAGCCGCGCTGGCGGGACAACTCTTTTTGCGCGAGCGCATCGCGTGGCATACCGGGCTCGCGATTGCGGTTGCGCTGGGCGGTGTGGTCATCATGTTCGGCGAGGGTGTGGGTGGTGGACGTTGGCGCGGTAATTTTTTCGCACTGTGCGTGCCTATTCTTTACGCCTGCCAGATTTTGTTTGTGCGCAAAGTGCAAGGCGTGGGTGGGCAAGCGCCCGATCTGCTGCCCACCGTGTTCGTCGCCGGCTTGATGGCCATGCTGCCCGCACTATTGCTCGGCTGGCCGCTCGAAGCCGCCGCGCGTGATGTGTCGCTGCTGGCGCTGATGGGCTGCGTGCAACTGGGCCTCGGTTGCTGGTTGATGACATTGGCGGTGCCGCACTTACGCGCGGCGGAAATGGGTTTGCTCGCGCTCAGCGAAACCGTACTCGCGCCGTTGTGGGTTTGGATCGGTGTGGGTGAAGCGCCGGGCAGCGCGGCGCTGGCCGGTGGCCTGCTGATCGTCGGCGCGCTGGTGGTGAATGCGGGAATTACGCTGCGATCGCGAGTGGCGACCCCTACGCCGGCGCCACCACCAGCGCCATAAACGCTTCTTCCATGCTGCTGGCGTTTTGTTCGCGCATCAGTTCCGCAGGCGTGCCGGCGAAGCACAGCTTGCCGCCATCAATCACCGCTACGCGATCGCACATTTCTTCGACATCCGCCAGTGCGTGCGAGGTGAAGAATATGGTTTTGCCTTCGTCGCGCAAGGCTTTGAGTGCGCGCTTGAGCAGGATGCGTGCGCGCGGGTCGAGGCCGCTGGTGGGTTCGTCGAGGATATAGAGGTCTTTGCGCGAGAGTATGCAGGCGGCGAGGCCAAGTTTCTGGTTCATGCCTTTGGAATAGGTGCGCACGGGTTTGTCGAGTGCGGCTGCGGCGAGGTCGAGCGCTTTCAGGGTGTTGGCGGCGGCGCTTTCGTCATACGGCGTGCGATGCATTTTGGCCATGTACTGCAGGAAGTCGCGGCCGGTGAGGTAGTACGGCGGATTGAAGCGCTCGGGCAGATAGGCGAGCCGTGCACGTGACACGGTTTGGCGGTGCGGCACGCCGAAGATTTCGATGCTGCCGTTGTCGGGCTCGCAAAAATCGAGCATGCATTTGATCAGCGTGGTCTTGCCCGCGCCGTTGGCGCCGACGAGGCCGAAGCATGCGCCGGGCGCGATCGCTAACTTGAAAGCATCGAGCACCGCTACGCCGCTGTAGCGCTTGCACACATTTTCAAACTGTAATGCCGCTACGGCCACGTTTCATCTCCAAGCGTTTGCGCGATTTTGGCATAACGCGCGATGTTGGGCCTTCGTATCGGATTTGTGGTTCCACCCCCGAGCCGTTAAAATCGTCGCCTTCTTCGAATCGGCCGAAAGTTTGTCCGGACACTCGTGGCGCCCAGTAAAAATATCATTGAAATCAAAGACGTAAGCTTTGCCTATGGCGCGCGTCCGATCTTGACCGGCATCAACATGACGATACCGCGCGGTGCCACGGTCGCGATCATGGGCATTAGCGGGTCGGGCAAGACCACATTGTTGCGGCTGATCGCCGGCGTGATGAAGGCGAGGCAGGGCGAGGTGTGGGTCGATGGCCAGTTGGTGAACACGCTCGATAGCGCGGGCATTTTCAAACTGCGGCGGCGGCTGGGTATGATGTTTCAGTTTGGCGCCTTGTTCACCGATTTGTCGGTGTTCGACAACGTGGCGTTTCAGATGCGCGAGCATACCGATTTGCCGGAAGCCATGATTCGCGATCTGGTGCTGATGAAGCTGCACGCGGTGGGCTTGCGCGGCGCGCACAAATTGATGCCGGCGGAACTGTCCGGCGGCATGGCGCGGCGCGTGGCGCTGGCGCGCGCGGTGGCGCTGGATCCGCTGTTGATGCTCTACGATGAGCCCTTTACCGGCCTTGATCCGATTGCGCTCGGCGTGATCAGCAATCTCGTCAAGCGGCTGAATCAGGCGCTGGGCGCAACCTCGATTGTGGTGACGCACGACGTGGAAGAGGCGCTCGCGGTGGTGGACTACGTGTACTATCTGTCCGATGGCAAAATGGTGGCGCACGGCACGCCGGATGAGATGCGAAATTCCACCGATCCGCTGGTGCGCCAGTTCGTGTACGGCGAAGCGGATGGCCC
>JAYUAH010000292.1:0-1985 GCA_043741415.1 Betaproteobacteria bacterium | reverse complement strand
GCGCGCGCGTCATGGCGTGGGCTGAACGCTCACGCGTGCCCTGCCGCATTGAGCCGCTCACCTTGCAACGCGTGCGAAATGCCGCAGCGATATTTTTCGTCAACAGTCTGATCGGCGTGTGGCCTGTCGCGCGCCTGGGCGATAGAACCTGGCCGCTCGACCCCATCACCACGGAAATCCGCAAAGCGCTGGACGCCGAAGATGCTGCGCTGGCTTAAACGGCTGATGCTGCTGTTATTAAGTCTGGCTACCCTTGCCGGCGGCGGACTGTACATTTATGCCAAACACGAACGTGCGTTTGCTCCGGCACCGATCACCTATGACCTGAAATCCGGCGCCAATCTACGTAGCGTGACCCGCGAGCTTAGCGCGCTCGGTGTATTGAGTAATCCGGCGTTGTTCGATCTGCTGGCGCGCGCGCGCGGCGATGCGCCGCATATCAAGGCTGGCAACTACGAGTTCGAATCGCCGATCAGCCCGGTGAAGTTGCTGCGCAAACTGACGCGCGGCGACGCCACGCAATCGGCCATACGCTTCATCGACGGCTGGACGTTCAAGCAGGTGCGCCAGGCGTTGGATACGCACGATGCACTAGCGCATGAGACGCGTGAACTCAGCAACGAAGTCATCGCGCGCGAGCTGGGCATCGCCGATGGCCGCATCGAAGGCTGGATTTTCCCGGAGTCGTACAATTTTGTCCGCGGCACCAGTGATTGGGCGGTGCTACGCCGGGCCTACAAGCTGATGCAGCGGCAATTGAACGCCCATTGGAGCCAACGTAGCGCCGGTTTGCCGCTGGCATTACCGTACGAAGCGCTGATCCTAGCCTCTATAGTCGAAAAAGAAACCGGCAAGGCGGCGGATCGCGCGCTGGTGAGTTCGGTGTTCGTCAACCGCCTGCGCGCGGGCATGCGCTTGCAAACTGACCCGGCCGTCATCTACGGCATGGGCGAGTCGTTCAACGGCAACCTGCGCCGGCGCGACTTGCAGCTTGATACGCCGTGGAACACCTACACGCGCACGGGCCTGCCGCCAACGCCCATCGCCATGCCGGGTCTGGCATCGCTACAGGCGGCGATAAACCCCACAGAGAGTAAGATGCTTTACTTTGTGGCGCGCGGTGACGGCAGCTCGCAGTTCTCGCAAAGCCTGGATGAACACAATGCCGCCGTGACAAAATATCAGCGCACGGCGCAACGAGCAGGCAAAAAATGACGCGCGGCAAATTTATCACGCTGGAAGGCATGGACGGGGCAGGGAAGAGCACCCACCTCAGTTGGATCCCCGGTTTTCTGCAAGCACGCGGTGTTCCGGTGCGGGTGACGCGTGAACCGGGCGGCACGCCCGTGGGCGAAAAGCTGCGCAAGCTGCTGCTGGACAAACAGCAGAAACTGCACGCGGATACCGAAGCCCTGCTGATGTTTGCGGCGCGTCGTGAACACCTAGACAAAGTGATCCTGCCGGCGCTGGAAGCCGGTACCTGGGTGGTGTGCGACCGTTTTACCGATGCTACCTTTGCCTACCAGTCCGGCGGCAGCGGCCTGCCGTGGGCGCGCATCGCGGCCCTGGAATCCTGGGCGCAGGGCGATCTGCAGCCGGACCTGACACTGTACTTTGATGTGCCAGCCGAAATCGGCAAAGCCCGCACCCAAGCCGTGCGCGAGGCTGATCGCTTTGAGCAGGAAGGCCACTCATTTTTTGAACGCGTGCGCGAAGGTTACCTGCGGCGCGCCCGCGAACACACCGCGAGAATCGCCGTTATCGACGCCAGCGCTGCCCTTGATCATGTTAAGATTAAGGTTGAGAATAAAATTATAAGTATTTGTTTTTAAATGATTATTTATTCATGGCAGGCGGCGACATTTCAGCAGATCGCGCAGCGCACGGGCAAGCTGCCGCATGCTCTGTTGTTGAAGGGACCAGCCGGTATCGGCAAGCGGGCTTTCGCACTGGCGTTAGCTCAAGGTCTGCTGTGCGAAAAACCG
>JAYUAH010000291.1:0-4857 GCA_043741415.1 Betaproteobacteria bacterium | reverse complement strand
CTTCTACACATCAGGCGTTACCAAGGCCCAGCGTCAATCGCGGAAAATCCTGCGCATACCGACTCGGATCAAGCGTTAATAGCCTATCCGCTCGATGTAAGGCATGGGCACCCACCACAAAATCTACCAGCAGCCGTTTTGACTGTGTGCCGCCGGAGCCTCGGCGACGCTGTACATAACCGGCATAGGCGCGCGCCGCTTCGCGCCAAACGCGCTCGTCGAGATCGAACTCAACGGTAACACTCGTTTGCAGCAAAAAATCATCCACAAAAATTTGCGTTGCTTTGGGGTGCGCGGATAGTTCAGCGTAGACCGCGCCACAGATGACCACCCCCCCTTTGTTACGGGCTTCGCCGAGCAAGGTCGCCATTGCGCTCGCGCTCGGCTCGCTGGACCAGAGCGCAGAGAACACATTGGTATCCACTGCGGTTCTCACGGTTTGTCTTCGTCCCGCAATTCGCTGATCCACTCGTTGATTTCTGTCACGCCGCCCACGAACGTGCCCAAGGCCCCGGCAAAACCGGCGAAGGGGTTTTCTTCGCCGCGCACGGGTTGTATCGTGATACGGCCATCTTGCGTAATAAATTCCACGCGATCGCCCTCTTTGAGGCCCAGCCGGCTGCGCACGGCCAGCGGCACGGTGATCTGCCCCTTGCTCGTTACAGTAGCGATATTTTTCACCTTACTCTCCATTCCATAAGTAAGGAAATAATAAATTACTTTCTTCTGCCCGTCAATGAGCCATCACGGCAGACGCACTGCGTTTTTGCCTACCCTGCACACTATATCAAACGAAATATATATCATAACTATATGATTATATTTAATATTTTCAACAACAAGCGATAATCGTCACGTGGTAGCATTCGTCGTTCTACTCCCACTTTAGGCGTCATTTCTAATGAACCTATCCGAACTCTTCATCAAACGCCCGGTGATGACCGGGCTATTGATGATCGGCATTCTTGCTTTCGGCATTTTGGCCTACCGTGCGCTGCCGGTGGCGGCGCTGCCGAATGTGGATTTTCCGACCATCCAGGTCACCGGCACGCTGCCGGGCGCCAGCCCCGAAACCATGGCCTCCGCCGTGGCGCTGCCGCTGGAAAAAGAGTTTGCGCTGATCGCCGGCATCGATACCATGAACTCGACCAGCACACTCGGTGCCACGTCGATCACTTTGCAATTTTCACTCGACCGCAACATTGATGCTGCCGCGCAAGACGTGCAATCGGCGATCTCGCGCGCGATCCGCCAATTGCCGCCGACGATGACCACGCCGCCGTCGTTTCGCAAGGTGAATCCGGCGGACGCAGCGATTTTTTATCTCGCGCTCACTTCCGACGCGCTGCCGATGTGGACGGTGGATGAATATGCGCAAACGTTAATGGCGCAGCGCATTTCCACCATCACCGGTGTGGCGCAGGTGCAGGTGTTCGGCACGCAAAAATACGCGGTGCATGTGCAGCTCGATCCGCGCGCGCTGGCCTCGCGCGGCATTGGTCTCGACGAAGTGCAAACGGCAATCGACCAGCATAACGCCAACCTGCCCACCGGCACGCTCTACGGCGAACACCGTGCGTACACGCTGCAAGCCAGCGGCCAACTCACCAGTGCCAGCGGCTACCGTGCGCTGATCGTGACTTACCGCAATGGATCGCCGGTGCGCCTCGGCGAGCTCGGCAAAGTGATCGACAGCGTGCAGACCGACAAGGTTGCGGCGTGGCACAACGGCAATCGCGGCATTGTGCTGGCGATTCAGCGCCAACCCGGCACCAACACCATTGAAGTCGTCGATCAAATCAAAAAACTACTGCCCACCTTTCGCGAGCAGATTCCGCCTGCGGTCAACATCAACGTGCTCTACGACCGCTCGATTTCAATCCGCGAATCGGTGGACGATGTGCAGTTCAGCCTGCTGCTGGCGCTGGCACTGGTGGTGATGGTGATCTTCCTGTTTTTGCGTAATATTTCGGCCACTTTGATTCCGAGCCTGGCGCTGCCGATGTCGATCATCGGCACCTTTGCGGTGATGCATTTGTTCGGTTTCAGCCTGAACAATTTGTCGCTGATGGCGCTGACCTTGTGCGTGGGCTTTGTGGTGGACGACGCGATTGTCATGCTCGAAAACATCTCGCGCCACATGGACATGGGCAAGAGCGCGATGCAGGCCACGATGGAAGGCTCGAAAGAAATCGCCTTCACCATTTTGTCGATGACGCTGTCGTTGGCGGCGGTATTCATCCCGGTGCTGTTCATGAGCGGTATCTTGGGACGGCTGCTGAATGAGTTTGCCATCACCATCATGGCTGCGGTGCTGGTGTCGGGTTTCGTGTCGCTGACACTCACGCCCATGCTGTGCGCGCGCTGGTTGAAGCCGCATCACGGTGTAAAACACGGCTGGCTTTACAACGTGCTGGAGCGGATGTTTGAAGCGTGGAAAAATCTTTACGCAGTGACGCTGCGCTTCGTGCTGCGCCACAGCCGCATCACCTTGATATTGTTCTTCGTGATATTCGCCGCCACCGGTTGGATGTTCGCGAAAATGCCGAAAGACTTTTTGCCGAGTGAAGACTCCGGCCAGCTCTTTGCCTTCACCGAAGCGGCACAAGATGTCTCGTTCGAGGCCATGGCCAAGCTTCAACAACAGGCCGCCGCCCTCGTCAAGGAAGACCCGGCGGTGGAATCGGTGATGTCGTTCATCGGCGGCGTCGGCGGCAATGTGTCTGCGCTCAATGTGGGGCGCATGTTCATCGTGCTAAAGCCGCGCACGGAACGCGCCACACCCGATGAACTGATACAAAAGCTGCGCCCCAAGCTCGCCACCATACCGGGGCTCAAAGTCTTTTTGCAAAATATTCCCACCATCCGCATCGGCGGCAACCTGACCAAGACGCAATATCAGGTCACGTTTCAGGATGCCGACACCGACGAATTGTTTCAGTGGATACCGGTGGTGCAGGACAAACTCGCCAAGCTGCCCGGCTTTCAGGATGTCACCAGCGATTTGCAAATCGCCAACCCGCAAGTCACCGTAGATATCGACCGCAACAAGGCTTCTGCCCTGGGCATTACTGCGCAGCAAATCGAAAACACCTTGTACAACGCGTTCGGCCAGCGCCAGGTTTCCACCATCTATACGCCGAGCAATCAGTATTGGGTAATCCTCGAACTCGATCCCAAGTTTCAGGATGATCCCTCGGCGTTATCGCTGATTTACGTACGCTCGAATACCGGCACGTTGGTGCCGCTGAATTCGGTGGCCAAGCTCACGCGCAACCTTGGGCCCCTGAGCATCAACCATCTCGGACAACTGCCCGCGGTGACCATCTCATTCAACCTCGCACCCGGCATTGCGCTGGGTGATGCCATCGAACAAGTCAACGCCGCCCTGCTGGATTTGAAAGCGCCCTCAACGTTGATCAGTAGTTATCAGGGCGCGGCGCAGGTTTTTCAAAGCTCACTCGCCGGCATGGGTATGTTGCTGGTGATGGCGATATTCGTGATCTATCTCGTGCTGGGCATTTTGTATGAGAGCTACATTCACCCGATCACCATTTTGTCCGGCCTGCCCACCGCGGGCATGGGCGCGCTCGCCACGCTGATGCTGTTCGGCATGCCGCTGAATATGTACGCCTACGTCGGCATCATCATGCTAGTCGGCATCGTCAAAAAGAACGCCATCATGATGATTGACTTCGCCATCGACGCGCAGCGCGCGGGTGACAAAACGCCGTATGAGGCCATGTACGAAGCGTGCCTGGTGCGCTTTCGCCCGATCATGATGACCACCATGGCGGCCCTGATGGGCACGCTGCCGATAGCGTTGGGCTGGGGCGCCGGCGCTGAATCACGGCGGCCGCTGGGGCTGGCCGTGGTCGGCGGGCTGCTACTGTCGCAGTTGCTCACGCTCTACATCACGCCGGTGATTTATCTCTATCTGGAGAATGTGCAGAAGTGGTTTGCGGCGCGGCGTCACGTGCCAATTGCACCATCTGCAGAAAACGCGACCGAGCCACTGCTCACCGCAGGCGCCAGCGCCAGCAGCAAGGAAAGCAAACGCTGAGCTTTTAAGCCGTTCGGCACGATTATTAAAATATTGGTGGCTATTCAGTCGGGGGCAAATAGCCAAAAGCTTCCCTCACCCCCGCCCCCTCTCCCGGAAGGAGAGGGGAGAAAATCATCTCTTGCGATCGGGGCGCCGCTGAATCAGCGCAACAGTGGGTTTGCCCCCTCTCCTTCCGGGAGAGGGCGGGGGTGAGGGAGGCAGTTGATCTTACCGCACACACTGAACAGTTATAAATATTGTTTAAAATCAAATACTTACATAAATCATGCTGGAGCATGCTTGTTAGCACCTGTGCGTGGGCACAAATGCCAATCGCATACCCCGTGAAGCCCGTGCGAGTCATCGTACCCTACCCCGCCGGCGGCAGCCTTGATCGAATCGGCCGCGTTTATGCCAAAGGCTTGGCGGATAGTCTCGGTCAACAATTCGTAGTCGATAACCGCGGCGGCGCCAACGGCAATATAGGCACTGCCGCGGCAGTGGCCGCAGCGCCGGACGGCTACACGCTGGTGCTCACCTCCAGCTCGAATCTCACCATCAATCCGAACCTATATCGCAAAATGCCGTTCGATGTGCAGCGCGATCTCGCGCCGATCAGTCTTGTCGCAGTCCAACGCAACATACTCGTGGTGCATCCGTCGTTGCCGGCAACAACCGTGAAAGAACTCGTCGCACTCGCCAAGACGCGGCCCGGCACCATCAACTACGGCTCCTCCGGCACCGGCTCATCGGCGCATATGTCGGCGGAATTATTTCGTCTGGTCACCGGCGCCGAGTTGACGCATGTGCCG
>JAYUAH010000290.1:0-4862 GCA_043741415.1 Betaproteobacteria bacterium | reverse complement strand
CCAACCCCCACGCCACCATGAACAGTATCGCGCCCATCACTGCCAGCGGCAGATGGTTCGACAAGGGCGCCACCACCAGCAGCAAAAATATCAGTATCAGCGCCGAGCCCACAGCAGCCAGCGGCGTGCGCGCGCCGGCCTCAAAGTTGGCGCCGCTGCGGTTAAACGAGCCGCTGCTGGCATAGCCGGAGAAGAATGAACCGCCGATGTTGGACAGCCCTTGGCCGATGAATTCCTGATTGCTGTCGATATGCTGCCCGGTTTTGGCGGCGATGGCGCGCGCAATCGATACGGCTTCCGTCAGCGCCAGAATCATCACCGCAAACGCGACTGGCAGCGTTCGTTTGAGCGTTTCGGGTGACAGATCGGGATGCGACAATTGCGGCAGACTGCCCGGCAGATCCCCGACCATCAGGATGCCTGTGCGCTCGGCGCCGAAAATCAGGTTAAGCGCAAATGCGAACACACTGCCGGCGAGCATCGCGGAAATCATGTACGGAAATTTCGGCACGCGCCGCTTGGTCACCATGGCGGCAAGCAGCGTCACCGCACCCACGGAGGTGACGTACAAGTTGATGTGTAGCAGCATGGCGGCGAACGTCGACAGCGTTTCCAGAAACGACAGGCCGCGCGGAATATCCAAGCCAAAAAAGTTTTTCAGTTGTGCCGCGAAAATCAGGCACGCCGCGCCCGTGGTAAAACTGATGACCACGGTGTGCGATATAAAATTCACCAGTGCACCCATGCGCGCGAGGCCCATGATCAATTGCATGACCCCGACCAGAAATGCGATGGTGAGCGCGAGCTTGATGTAGTCAGCACCCATCGGTTCGGCCAGTGCGCTCAAGCTCGCGAATAGAAAAATCGAAATTACATTGGTGGGGCCGGACACCAAGTGCCAGCTCGAGCCGAACAGCGCGGCGATGATCGCCGGTACGATGGCAGCGTACAAACCGTATTGCGGGGGCAGACCGGCTAGCGTGGCAAATGCCACGCCCTGCGGCAGCACAATCACCGCACCGGCCAGCGCTGCAATCCCGTCCGCGCGCAGGGTCTCGCGGTTGACCATGGGCCACCAGCGCAAAAATGGAAAAATGCGCGGCAGCCAGTGGTGGCTGAGGGCGTGATAGGTCAGATTCAAGGCAATGCGGCCTGCGGTCGTTAACGCCCGGCGCGGAGCGAATGGCCATTATCTGCGATAGCACCCGGCACGGCAACGAAAGCCGGTTTTCGGGTATAATTCCGGCGCAAAGATTGTCCAGAAATACAACAGTAAGCCACCGTTTTCACAGACTTTACGGTAGAGACCACGACTATGAAATTGTACGTAGCTCAAGCAACATTGGCACCATTGGCACGATTGAGTATGGCGACAGCACTGATGTTTGCTGCTACGGTTTGCGCACAGACGCCAGCGCCCGCCGGCGACGCGGCAGGGAACGCAACTGAGGGCGCCAAAAAGAATTCCATGTGCGTAGGCTGTCATGGCATCGACGGCTACAAAACAGCATTCCCCGAGGTCTACAGCGTGCCGCGCATTGGCGGCCAGCACCCGGCCTACCTCGTGAAGGCACTGCAGGCCTATAGAGCGGGCGACCGCAGCCATCCGAGCATGAAGGGCATCGCCGCTACCTTGTCCGATAAAGACATGGCCGATCTTGCCGCCTACTATGGCGCGGGCCCCAGCAAGCTGGCGCACAAGTAACGTAACGCGGCCTCGCAAAACAAAACGTATAGATTGTGTAGAGAGCAAAAAATGCATAAAGTCACCACACTCGTTTGCGGCGCGTTGCTGCTGGCCACCCTGACCAGCGGTGCCGCGGTCGCGGCCAATGCGGCTGCCGGTAAAGAAAAAGCCAAAGCTTGTGCCGCCTGCCACGGCGCCGACGGCAATAGCGCTAGCGCTGATTTCCCTAAACTCGCCGGCCAGCAGCCCGATTATCTGGTGAAATCGTTGCAGGGCTACAAATCCGGCGCGCGCAAGAACCCGATCATGGCGCCGATGGCAGCCCCGCTGTCGCAGCGCGATATCGAGGACCTCGCGGCGTATTTTTCTCAGCAGCCAGGGCTGGTTACGTTCAAGTAATGGCGTGACGAAGACCGGGTATGCGTAAGGCCCCGCCGCTATTGGTCGGCGGTGTCGGGCAGGCGCGCCTTGCTCCGTCGCGGCAATAGCATGCCAACCTGCTCACGATAGAGGCGGTAGCGGTTGCCGAATTGTGCAACAAGGTCGCGCTCTTCGAAATAAATACCGATCAGAATATAGCCGGTGGTTGCCGCGGCGAACAGCTGGTGGCCCGCGGTCATTTGCGGCGTTGCCCAGAACGCGAGTAGAAAGCCGAGATAAATCGGATGCCGCACATGGCGATAGAAGAGCGGCGTCCTGAATTCTGCCGTCGGCAGGGCGCGACCGCGCAGTCGTGCGAAAACCTGTCGCAATCCAAACAACTCGAAGTGGTTAATCAGGAAAGTGCTGATGAGCAGTACGCTCCAGCCGAGCCAAAACACGGCATGCAGACTAAGGACACCCGCGTGATGTGCCACCGACCAAATCACCGGCTCGGCGATAGGCCGCCATTGCCACAACAGTAGCGCAAGCGCCAGCGACGCTGCGAGCACGTAAGTGCTGCGCTCGATCGACTCGGGCACGATGCGCGTCCACCAGCGCTTGAACGAGTGCCGTGCCATCACGCTGTGCTGCACCGCGAACAGGCCAAGCAACAAAAGATTTACCGTCAACGCCTCGGCCAAGGAAACCGGTGTTCCGCTGTCGATTGATTTGGGCACCAGAAAGTTGCCGGCGAAGCCGATCGCATAAAGGAAGGTAGCGAGGAAAAAAACATAAACGATGAAACCGTACACAACGGCCAGCAGTGCGCTCATGCGAGTCTCCCAAGATATTGATAACAGAAGTTCTACGACGGCCGCGTCCACGGGATCAGGAAGTTTGTCCATGGCTTTAGGCGCAAGCATCAGTTTGAGCAGGTTGACTTGCCTCTAGCCATCTCAGCGCGGATGCCCAAAGGGGTTTCGCCTGCGCCCGGAAGTAGCCCATGTGACCGATGGCAAGCAGGCCCATGCGCGCGGGGTCGATGTCCAGAGTTTGTGGCGCCGCGTTGCGGTAGCCTGCCATGAAGGCGTCGCGCGACCGCGGTGGCGCCCATCGGTCATCGATCGAATTGGCGGCCATCATGGGCGTGTGGACACGAGCGAATCCGCTTGTCACATGCTGCGTCGCGGGGTCGTCAAAAAAGTAGTTCGGGTAACGACACCAGCGCTTCCATTGACGATAGACATCCAAGGGCAAGTCTTCGCCCATGCCCAGGCGGCTCCACGATAAATAGCCTTTCCACTGGGTCAGCAGCGGGCCGAGCACATGCCACATCACTAAAACCTTGATGCGCTCGAGGGGCGGCATCCAACCGTGCCATCCGGCGCCGGTGCCGAAGGTGTAGAGCCTGGCCACTTTCTCGTGATTCGGCAGCATGCCAAACGCATGACCGCCGAACGAATGCGCGACCAGGTACAGCGGCACGTGCGGGCTGCTCATGGCATCGACCGCGGCAGCAAGGTCGCGGCGGCCCCAGTCAAAGTAATCCATTTTGAAATCTTTGAGCGAGGCCGGTGCCGAGAGCCCGATACCGCGATAGTCGAGCGTGAGCGTTGCGTAGCCGCAGGAGGCCGCGAACGTCGCGAATCGACGGTAGAAGCCTTGCGGAACGCCGATGGCGCCGGCGACGATCACGTGCGCGCGCGCGGGCCCGGCGGTGGCGTAGCGTATCGCCGTGATCGGGTAGCCGTCCACCGCCAACAGGGTGACGCGCTTGGCATTACAGCGGGACGTGGTGTCTGCATTTTCTGCGACCGGCGTAGTGCCCGACGGCCAGCATTGCTGATCTTGTTTGATATCCATTGTTTCACGCCTTTGCACGGGTAAGCAGGTATGGCTGAGGAGTCTACTGAGCAACGGTATTGGAGAGATTTCACCGGGGCGCCATTTTTGTTTCATGTGTTTCACGCACGCCGATCAGCGTCATGCCGGATGCGAGCGCATGCGCTCTCACGATCAGCGCGACCATGGCGAGGCGCCCGAACATGTCCGCACCGACGACGATGAGAAACACCAGGTCGTGCAAAACAAAAACGCCGTAGGTAAACGCGACGGCGCGGCACACGGTCCACACCGACCAGGTTGACAGCGACTGTGCTGCGCGGGTCGCGGCAGGAAACAGCCACGCTCGACGTATTTGCGGGCGGTAGTGCACTGCGATGAGCAATCCCGACATGAGGTAGACTGCGTGTAGCGTCCACGCCGGCCATGGCCAAGCCCACCCATCCAGGACGGGGATAGTCAGTAACATGGTTGCGACCAAAGGGCGCAGGCGCAGGGTTGCGACGAGTGGGCGCAGGCTGCCATCTCCGTGACGGCGTTCTCACGCTCAATGGTTTGCGTCAGCGTCACCGCACCGGGTTGGATGGCGGTGGTCACATTATCTGTCGACGTGACGTGCGCGCCCGCAGGCTCGACCATGGCGCTGAACCCCCAATCCTCGCGGAACACCGTGAGCTTGACGCGTCCGTCAAAGCGCGGTCCGCCCGCGCCCAGCGGGTGACATCCGTCGGCCTGCCATTCCAGATCGCATGCTTTGACAGGCACCAAGGCGCCGGCAACCAGCGGCTCGCCGTTTACGTGCACCGTGGTGTGCGGTCCACAACCCGATGCCGGCCACGGATCAACCCAGCGTAACGGCAAGGCGTCGCCGTCGAGCGCCGGCACCAGCAACGCATGGAGCAAGAAGCGAGCGGGATCCGGAGGTGCAGGTGCTGCGACCGTGAGCGGCGGCTCAATCGCTGGCACGCTG